>URCM01000004.1 GCA_900546355.1 uncultured Bacteroides sp. | reverse complement strand
TCAAGCTCTTTACTGCAATTGAGATTGCCATTGAGATTGCTTGCGGATTTTAGGGATTACAAATTTCATAGCACTATCTTTTATGTTTGAATACAAATCTAACCAATACGAAATTTACCGGGATAGCAATGGCGAATACCGGCAGCGGTGCCCACACTTTCGGAACACCTACATATAAAAAGAGATTGAGCAACACGATATGAAGCAAATAGTTGACTCCATGCGCCACCCCCATGCCAAACAACTTCTTCCATGAAGGAACTGAAGCGAAAGTGAAATAGGCGGTGGCATAGAAATTGGCGACAAACGAAAGCACATACCCCACGGTA
Source organism: uncultured Bacteroides sp. (assembly GCA_900546355.1). Taxonomy (GTDB): domain Bacteria; phylum Bacteroidota; class Bacteroidia; order Bacteroidales; family Bacteroidaceae; genus Phocaeicola. The sequence goes on along the minus strand of URCM01000004.1, from coordinate 61,450 downwards.
TAGGCCACATTGACATTTATCACCTGTTGCAAAAGGTAATAAATGCCGTAATGCAGCGCCGTTGCTCCCGCTCCCACCATGCCGAAACGAAAGATTTCACCATATACCGCTTTCCGTTTCATTCCGTATTTTTCTTAAACTGATAAAGACGAAGCCTATAATCACCAATGGGAATCTCTTCCACCCGATAATCCGGATGTTCTTCCTTGAATACAGCTATTTCGACTTCCTCCGCCACCATATATCCTTGCACAGGAGATACTGCATAAAACGGCACCACCCTGTCGCCCAAATAGAAATTTACGATGAACTGGCGCAACGGATTGCCTTTCACTTCATTCAACTGGTACGAATATACAGTGCCTTGCGGAACAATCCGCGCAATGCTTTCCGCTATCGGCTTTTGCGACTTGACATTCAATACCGGAGGCTGGAACAATCCGTCGAGCGACAAGAAAATGGTGAATACGATAAAGAACACATCATAATGTATCATCCTCACGTCTTTTTTCCGCAAAGAGGATATGAAACATTTCACCGCTACCAGCATCGCCCCAATCAAAAACCAGGATACCACATCCAGCGGCACCGTCTCCAGCGCATGCATGAACGCCCGGTTTTCTTCGGCGTGACGACCTGAAAAGATGGTATCGGGCACCCATCCCATACGGAGCGAAAAAAATACCAACAAAAGCAATATGGAAACCGAAGCCATTATACTGCCGAATATCTTCATCACCACCGGACGGACACGCACCAAATACAAGATGTATTCCGCCAAGAAATAAGCGATAAACGGATAAATGGGCAACAGATACACGCTGCGTTTGCTCTTCGGAATGCAATAAAACACGAATATAATCACGATGCTAAGCAAAGAGAACAGGCGAGTGTCGTCCATCGTGCGGATGTATGCCTTCAGCCGCCCCCACCACTCTCGGGGTTTAGCCTGAACTTTCCGATACTTCAGCGCAAACAAAGAAATCAACACCAACAACGTATAAGGCACATATCCTGCCAATACCGTAACCACATTATAATACGCCGGATTCTCGTGTGACTCATACGACATCTTGCCCAAGAAGCGCAACACGTTCTCTTCCAATACCAACTGTAAGAATTCTTCGCCTCCCTGCCGGTAAGCCGCCACATACCAGGCGAAAGGAAGCACACACGATGCCAACGCCACTCCAAAGAAAGAGAAAAAAATGCGCCAAAAGTTCATGCCGCGTATCCACAAAAACACCGCCGTCACCAGGCAAGGAAGCACCATCCCTACCGGTCCTTTGGTCAGGAAAGCCCCGCTCAAGCAAAGGATGGCTATCCACGGAATGCCCCGCAAACGCTTCTCGCCCCATTTATAAAGCTGGTAGAGCGCAATAACCATCAAGGCAGAGAGCAACATATCCACCCGGCAATTCGTGCCCGCACGATGTACTTCGAAGTTGGTCAGCGTAAGAAGCGCCATCACAAAAGCCACTTCACGCCCGCGACGCTTGGCAAAGAAAGCATACCCTACCATCACCATTGCCATCAGCGCTATCGCCGAAGGCATACGCGACGTATATTCGGTCACTGTCCCTATCACCGCCGAACATACGGCGATGCACCAATGAAACAAAGGCGGCTTGTAAGCGATATCCACTCCATTGTTCACCGGAAGAATCCAGTTCCCTTTTTCCAGCATAGCCAAAGCTACCACCGCTTCACGCGGCTCGCCCTTGGTATGGAAATAAGATTCGCCTAAAAACAAAAATAACGAGCAAATACATATACCCGCCAATATCCATACCACATTCCGATTTTTCTGCATAAATACACCTTTATCTGTTTTTGCAGACAAAGATATAAAGTTTTTTTCGAACCCGTTACCAAAGTATACCAATCTCTTTAAGAATATTGGTAGGATATGATTATAAAATGGTAAGATTTTATTATCTTTGTCGAAATAACACAACCTACTAACAACTTATTATGAGAATTAATTGCGTCGTAGTTACTTACAACCGTGTAGCGTTATTAAAAGAGAACCTCTCTGCGCTTAAATCACAAACATATCCGATACATCAGATATTCATCATCAACAACCATTCAACCGATGGGACTGAAGCATATCTTTCCACCTTCAACAATGACCCTCAGATGAAAATCTATCATTTGGATAAGAACATAGGAGGGTCTGGCGGCTTTTCATACGGTATAAAGCAAGCCGTACTGAACGGATGCGATTATGTCTGGATAATGGACGATGATACCATTCCGGAGGAAGACGCCCTCGAACAACTGATAAAGGCGACTGCTCTTGATACACACATCGGGTTTGTCAGCAGTAAAGTGGTATGGACAGACGGAGAGATACACAAGATGAACAAGTGCGGAATCAGGCAACCCATCCAAAAGAAGACGTTGACGGACAATCCGTCCGTTTATGGACTTGCCTGCAATAATGCCACCTTCGTATCAACGTTAATTAAAGCTGAAGCAGTTTATAAGGTCGGACTTCCCTATAAAGAATTCTTCATTTGGCATGACGATATAGAATATACCGAACGAATTGTACACCAAGGATATACCGCCTATTACATTGAGCAAAGCGTCGTGACACACAAAACCAATAGCAACTATGCCCCCCGTGTGTACGAGGCGGACCCGAAAGATTTATGGAAATTTTATTACCAGGCTCGCAACACGACCTTTCTCACCCGTTTAAGAAAGCCCAATGTCTTCATCTTCTATTTTTCCATATTAAATAAATACCGCAATTATATGCGCCGCATCAAACGGATGGAAGACAAAGAATGCCAAAAACTGCTTCGGAAAGAAATCAGACGCGGATGTATAGACGGCTTGAAGTTCCGGCCTCAAATCGAATACATTTCCCCCAACGCCCTCCGGATGTAATATCCGGTACGCAGACGCTCACTCACTTGCTTTACATTCCGCTTCATGGCGGTGTATTGTTCGGGAGTGAGCGCATCCAAAACCTTGTCCAAGTCCGCCAACGAAGCGACACAGATGCCGATTCCGTTTGCACGGACAAAATCCGCCAAAGCAGCCTGTTCCCAAATGATGACGGGAAGTTCGCAACGGATATACAACGAAGTCTTATGCGGATTGTTGTATTTCAGGTACTCGCCGAAATCTCCCGTACAAGCGTCCACCGAAAAACCGTCCCACACCAATCCGAAATCACCTTGTGCCGTAGCTATCAAGTCATCCGAACGGACAAAGCCTTTGCACGTAAAACGGTCCTTCCCTTTCGCCTTATCCAGCTCGAAACCATTCCCGTACAGGTTGAAACGGAACGAATGCGCATACACCCCTACTTCATACAGAAACGTATTTTTCCGCGGGTTCAACGCTCCGGCATAAAGCACTTCGTAAGGCTTGCCCGGCTTCCCATGAGGAGAGGCTTCCGTATCCGACAAGTAATCGAATATGCCAAGCACACCTATCGGACGCCTGCAGCCGTTTTCCTCCAGCCAGCGTTTCATCTTTTCATTGTGCGCGATGATGTAATCGGCATGGTCCAAGCGACGTATCTCTTGCTCCACGGTCAGCTTCTTGCGCCGGAAACTTCCCAAATCGTGTATCACCACAACGACTTTCGCCCCTCGCAGATGTGCCATACGGCAAACAAAGGTGAAATATTTCTTTAGCGGATATTGCAATACCAGACGGTCGCCTTTCCGCAAACAGAACGGTGCCTTCAATACGCCTGCCAGCGTAACCAGGAAAGCCAATACCGTATGGGTATAACGTGTTTGGGGCAAGCCGATGTTCACAAATCCGTCTTCCTCCATAATCCGCTCAATATCGGTCTTCGCCTTGTTCCCGGCTCCATCCACTCCTTTATAGTTACGCGACAAATAACAGTTTCTCATACCTTTATCTCTTATCTTCCTGCAATGTTTGTACAAAAGTAAATGAAAAGGCAATATTTTGCAAATGAAAAGCTGATAAACATCCGCTCCGCCAGGAAGTATAACTGCCATACCGACACGATTACTAATCGTACAGCGTAACGATTACTAATCGTACAGCGTAACGATTACTAATCGTACAGCATGACGATTACTAATCGTGTCGGCGATGTCTTTTCCTGATTGTCTTTTCCTGATTTTACTAGACACTTTTTCTTTTGATAAACAAATTCAGTAGACACTCTCCTGAAAGCTGTGCTTTCTTAGTTGCCAGACACTCCGGACACTATTCGTGCTAACGACAGCCTGTTCCAGACATAAAAACAAATACCGGTAACACAAATTCGGCCGTCTGCCGACAAAAAAATAGGGAGACACAAAAATATTTGCTATTTTTGCACCGATGACCAACAACAAACACGCCATGCGCATAGGATTCGATGCCAAAAGAGCCATACAGAACTTTACGGGATTGGGAAACTACAGCCGTTACCTGATAGAAGCCTTATGCCGCTACTATCCGGGAAACGAATACCTGCTGTTTGCACCCGCATACCGGGCAAGCCGACAGCTCGACACGATGCTTTCACGCTGCCCTTCGCTTGAATTCCGTTATCCGGAGGGAATGTGGAAACACGTCAGACCGCTTTGGCGGACTTTCGGCATTACGCACCGATTGACCGATGAACAAATCGACATTTACCACGGACTCAGCAACGAACTGCCGCTCAACATCCGGAAACAGAAGAGAGCAAAAAGCGTCATCACTGTGCACGACTTGATTTTCATACGCTATCCCCATTATTACCAACCTGCCGACCGCCGGCTGTATACATACAAATACGGGGCATCGTGCCGAAACGCCGATGCCATCGTGGCCATCAGCGAATGTACCAAACGCGACATCGTGAATTATTTTCATATCGACCCCGCCAAGATACATACCATTTACCAGGGATGTGACCCATCCTTCGCCCTGCCCGCCAGCGAAGCGGCAAAGCAAGAGGTGAAGGAGCGATATCAATTGCCGGAACGCTATGTGCTCAATGTAGGAAGCATAGAGGAACGAAAGAATGCACTGCTTGCCGTAGAAGCGATGCTCCGCGTGCCCGAATCCGTCCATCTGGTCATTGTCGGGAAACGCACGCCTTACACCGAGAAAGTGGAACACTTCATCGAAGAAAACCGGCTGCAGGGCAGGGTACATCTGCTTCACAATGTCGCTTTCCGGCATCTGCCGGCACTCTACCAACAAGCGGAAGTGTTTGTTTACCCGTCCCGTTTCGAAGGATTCGGCATTCCCGTCTTGGAAGCGCTCCACTCCCAGGTTCCCGTCATAGCGGCCACCGGCTCCTGTTTAGAAGAAGCGGGAGGGCCTGATTCCGTTTACATCCATCCGGATGATGTATCCGGCATGGCATCTGTCTTGAACCGCCTGCTGGACAATCCCGATGAAAGGCGCTACAGAGCCGAGCAAGGCAAACGCTTCGCCGCACGTTTTTCCGAGAAACAACAAGCGGAGCAATTAATCAACTTATATCAATCACTGTTAGCAACGCAGCCATGAAAATCATCATAGCACCTGAATTCCGCCCATTACGGAGGGACATCGAAGACATATCCCGTTTGTTCGGCTCTCCGGAAGGGAAGACCGTCTACGAAGGAAGAAACTCCATCCGGAATTTCATCCTGCAAGGAACGCCCGTCACCATCAAACGGTTCAAGCGGGTAAACTTTGCCCAACAAATCGCTTATACATTCTTCAAGAGCACCAAGGCGGAACGCGCGTACCGCTATGCCAGCCTGTTCAGGCAAAGAGGCATCAACACACCACGGGAGATTGCCTACGTGGAAGTTTACGAACACGGCCTGTTCACCACCGGATATTTCCTTTCGGACACCTGTCCCGACCCTCCCGCATTTCCCGCATTGGTATTGGAACCAGACTTTGATAGCGCATTAGCGTCCGACTTGGCGCGCTTCGTCGCGAAGATGCATAGCAAAGGCATCGTACACGGCGACCTGAACTTAGGCAATTTCCTGTTCCGCAAGAATCCGGAAGACGGGCATTTTTCATTTACCGTAATCGACATCAACCGCTCGACATTCTACAACGGGTATCCCGACCAGACAACCTGCCTGAAAAACCTGAGCACTCTTACCCACCGCAGAGACCTATTCCAGCTAATGATTTCTGAATACGCACGGGAAAGGAAATGGGACGAAGAAGAAACGCTGCGCGGCGCGACCGTATGGCTGGAAAAACTGGAAGCCAGACACGAACGCAAGCAACAAATCAAGAAACTTTTTAAATGACAAGCCTATGATACCTAAAGTCATTCACTTTTGCTGGTTGAGCGGAGACCCTTACCCAGCCCCCATCAAAAAATGCATGAAAACCTGGAAAAAGGTGATGCCAGACTATCTATGCAAACTATGGAGCCTGGAGAATTTCGACCTCGCTTCCGCCCCGCAATTCGTGCAAGACGCGGTAAAAGCACGCAAATGGGCGTTCGCCGCTGACTATATCCGTATGTACGCCCTTTATACAGAAGGGGGATTCTATTTAGACTCGGACGTAAAGATACTGAAACGTTTTGACGATTTCCTGACATACGATTTTGTATCAAGCATGGAACATCATCCTACCCAATTAGAAAAGACCGGCTCCATCCATGCCATCGCTTCCGATGGTAGCCGGGTAGGCGAAGGATATATATCCGGCATGCAGATACAAGCCGCCGTCATGGGAGCGCAACCCGGATGCCCGTTCGTAAAAGAAGTGCTCGACTGGTATCAATCGAAAGCATTCTCGAAAGAACTGCCCGCCGATATGTTTTCTCCGCTCATCTACGCTAGAATTGCCGAGAAATACGGATTCCGTTACATCGACGCCGACCAAGACTTAACGGGAAACATGAAAATATTCCGTTCGGAAATATTTGCGGGAAACAAGCATGAGGTCACTCCCGCCTCGTATGCCATCCACTATTGTGTACACAGCTGGAAACCGTCCGCCACGGAAAAGTTATGGAAAGCACTCAAGAAGCTCATCGGGTAACCCCTACAAAACGCATTCGGAGATATGGAACACAAATGTACATTCAGCATCGTGACGGTATCCTACAATTGTGCAGGCACCATCGGGAAAACCATTGAAAGCGTCATGCGGCAAGATTATGCCGGCAAAGAATACATCCTCATCGACGGAGGTTCCACCGATGGGACAGCTGAACTGGTCAAAACTCACAGAAACGACTTTTCCTACTGGTGCTCGGAACCGGACGGAGGTATCTATCAGGGCATGAACAAAGGAATCGCGCAAGCGCAAGGCGAATGGATTATCTTCATGAACGCCGGAGACACTTTCGCCAGCACACACGTGTTAAGCGACATAGCTTCTTATATAAATAAAGGAGAGTATGACATTGTTTACGGAGACATCTTGACCGGAAAAAACGGCACACCCAAACTGAAACCAGCCTCCGAACCTTGCAATAAACAACGGATGTACTTCTGCCACCAAGCGGCTTTCGCGCGAACCGCCCTACTGAAACAAATGCCATTCGACACCCGTTTCAATATGTCGGCGGATTTTCATTTTTTCAAACGCTGCTACTTGTCGGGCTACCGCTTCCGCCACGTACCCGTCACCGTAGCGGTTTACGATTCACACGGAGTGTCGAACAGGCAACGCATCAAAGGATTGCGCGACAACATCCGCGTCATCAGGGAACTCGACAAAGGATGGGATAAAATCAAATTCCTCCTGAAGCTGTATTATGTAATCGGCTGGATTAAGCTGACCAAGCCGATGAGCCACTAAAAAAAATGCCGGTTCATTTTAGAAGCTGTTTTGAATTTCTCCAAAAAGTTTTTCTTGGCTTGATGTATCCGTTTTCGTGTGTGCTTTGGGCGATAAATTCAAAACAGCTTCTTAGGCACACGCTCAAACATGCTCGTTTTGCCTCCGTTCCCATTCTTCTTTCGTCCGTTTCCAGCGGTTATGGCTCCAAAGCCAATAAGCAGGTTCACGACGAATCATCTCTTCCAACATAGCGGCATAACGGTCGGTAAGACCATAATCGGGATACTCTTCGGGCGAAAGTGTCATCCGCTTCAGCTCACAATGATAATAACCTCTTTTTATGCGCTTCACATCGGCAAAGTAAACCACCGCCCCTACCTGCTTGCTTATCTGTTCTGTCCCGATAAAAAACGAAGTGTCGCGGTGCAGGAACTTGGTCCAATGATGCACGCTGTTCCATTTAGGAGCCTGATCAGCTATAAACCCAATCATAGTAGGCTGCTTTTGCCTTTTCAAGGTAATGATACGGCGCAACGTCTCTTTCATCGGGATACATTCTCCGCCAAAACGGTTGCGAAGGTAAAGAAACAATTTATCGAATACCCTATTATACAAAGGATGGTAAATCTGCCCGCAATGGATGGAATCCGGATACCAATAAGCCAGCGAAGCAATCCATTCCCAATTGCAATAATGTCCTAAATAGATAAAGCAGAAGTTTTTTCCGGTTGCCGCCAAATCAGCGACCATATCGCCCGCTCCCGAAAAAGTCATACGCCGCATCACTTGCTTTTGGGACATGGAAAATAATTTAATATTCTCTACCACACAATCGCAAAAGAAACGGTAAAACTTCTTCTCGATGCGGACTATCTCTTCCGGAGTCTTTTCCGGAAACGAACCTTCCAAGTTCTTACGCACAATCTTCCTGCGGTAACGCACGACATAGTAAAGCGGGAAATACAATACATCGGACACCACATACAAGACAGGCAAGGGTATCAACGACAAAAGAAACCATCCGCAAAAAATAAAATAATATAATAATTTCATCAAGACTGCTTTATTTCGGTTTATGAGGCAAAACTACAAAAAAAATCCATTACCTTTGCAAATTATTAAACATTCCATGCTACCGACATGAAAGAATTTTTCCAACTGATGCGGCGTTTCGTATCGCCTTATAAAAAATATTTGGGTTGGTCAATCGTATTAAACGTATTGTCCGCTGTTTTCAACATCTTCTCTTTTTCCCTGTTAATTCCTATCCTGAACATCCTGTTCAAGACCGGAAGCAACGATAAAGTATACCACTTCATGGAATGGGGCAGCGCCAGCCTGAAAGACGTAGCAACAAATAACTTCTATTATTATACCACACGGCTGATAGACACATTCGGCCCTGCCACGACCTTGCTCTTCCTCGGCTTGTTTTTAGGTTTTATGACACTGCTGAAAACAGCCTGCTACTTCGGTTCATCCGCCATCATGATACCGCTGCGCACCGGCGTGGTAAGAGATATCCGGTTATTGGTATATAGAAAGGTAGTAGAACTGCCTTTGGGTTTCTTTTCTGAAGAACGGAAAGGAGATATCATTGCCCGCATGAGCGGCGACGTAAACGAAGTGGAAACTTCTGTAACCAGTTCATTGGATATGCTGCTGAAGAATCCGATTCTGATTATTTCTTATTTCACCACCCTGATAGTGACCAGTTGGCAACTTACTTTGTTCACCATCCTGGTATTGCCTACAATGGGATGGGTGATGGGAAAAGTGGGACGTGCGCTGAAACGCCAGTCGCTTGACGCGCAAAACCGTTGGAGTGACACCATGTCGCAATTAGAAGAGACATTGGGCGGACTCCGCATCATCAAAGCCTTCATCGCCGAAAAGAAAATGACCGACCGGTTTCAAAAATGCTGCAACGATTACCGCGACGCTGTCAATAAGGTAGCCATCCGCCAATCGTCCGCTCACCCGATGAGCGAATTCTTAGGGACATTGCTCATCGTTGCCGTGCTATGGTTCGGAGGTTCGCTTATCCTTTCGAACAATGCGCCAATAGACGCTTCCACATTCATCTTTTACATGGTCATCCTGTATAGCATCATCAATCCGTTAAAAGAATTTTCGAAAGCCAGTTACAACATCCCGCGCGGACTTGCCTCGATGGAGCGTATTGACAAAATCCTGAAAGCCGAGAACCCCATAAAGGAAACGACTCATCCTGAGACATTAAACGACCTGCAAGACAGGATAGAATTTAAAAACATTTCCTTCAGCTACGATGGGAAAAAAGATGTTTTAAAAGACATCAACCTGACCATTCCGAAAGGCAAGACCATCGCCCTCGTAGGACAGTCCGGTTCAGGCAAATCGACCTTGGTTGACTTGCTTCCCCGTTACCACGATGTACAGAAAGGCGAAATCACCATTGACGGAATCAATATCAAAGATGTCAAGATACACGACCTGCGCAGCCTGATAGGAAACGTCAACCAAGAAGCCATCCTTTTCAATGATACTTTCTTCAACAACATCGCATTCGGCGTAGAAAACGCTACCATGGAACAAGTCGTTGCCGCCGCTAAAATAGCGAACGCACACGACTTCATCATGGAAAAGCCAGAAGGATATGACACCAATATCGGAGATAGAGGAAGCAAACTATCGGGCGGCCAGCGCCAGCGCATCAGCATCGCGCGTGCCATCCTTAAGAATCCTCCCATACTGATTCTGGACGAAGCCACTTCCGCACTTGATACGGAATCGGAACGACTGGTGCAAGAAGCATTAGAGCGGCTGATGAAGACACGCACGACCATTGCTATTGCCCATCGTTTGTCTACCATCAAAAACGCGGACGAGATTTATGTATTATACAACGGGGAAATCGTAGAGCATGGGACTCACGATGAACTGATACAGAGACAGGGATATTACAAACGCCTGAACGATATGCAATCACTCGGTTAAGACACGTATCCGTCCGACAATCACCTCCGGGCGGATACCCGTCAGGCAACGGTAATCTCCCCAACGGCAAGGCTTATTACCGTAAATGGAGCAAGGGCGGCAAGGCAAATCCAACTGCACGACATTTTCTTCCGCCTGATTCCACCCCATAAAGCCCGCATAAGGATGGGTAGCCCCCCATACGGATACAACAGGAACGCCAACCAACGAAGCCAAATGCATATTCCCTGAATCCATTGCCAGCATCACATCCAATTTGCTCATCAATGCCAACTCCTCTTGCATCCGTAACCGCCCTACCACAGAAGTGACGTGAGGGAACTCTTTCTCCCACGCATCCAACACTTTTTTTTCTTCATCACCTCCACCAAACAAGAACATACGCATACCGCCGATAGCCGATAGCCGGCCAACCACTTCCCGATGAAGGGATAACGGATAAATCTTCCCCTTGTGCGCGGCAAAAGGAGCGATGCCAATCCATTTATCTTCCCCCTTCTCCCCTATCCAATCTTCCAGTAATTCTGGTGCTGGGGCAAACTCGAAAATCGAAGAAAACCGCAATGTGAATGGATAACCTAAGTGCTCAAATGTCTCCAGATAACGGCAGAAAGAAGACTTTAAAGGAGTTTTAAACTTACCGGATACCAACCTATACTTTGCCCTTCTACCTTTATTTATGTGACGCACCCGGACACCATCCGCACAAAAACACAAACGTAACACCTTGCTACGAAGCACATCATGTAAATCAGCCACCGCGTCAAACTTTTCTTTGCGCAACTCCGAATAAAGGCGCAATATGCCTTTCAGGCCTTTATGGTCTTTTTTCAAATCCACTCCTTTAAAAAGGAGATTGGAGGGAGCATACGCAAATAAAGGTGCCATAGCCGACCGGCTCAACACCACCAACTGGTGTTGAGGATAAGCTTTTGCAAACGAATAAAGCACCGGGACAGCCATAGCAACATCCCCCAGTGCTGAAAAACGGATAGCCAATATCTTCGCCATTGCCGCTCACTTACTTTTTACCATAAAGTACGGGGTTCAGCGCCGGGTCATTATACATCTTCATCTGCTTATATACCTTCATGTATTTCCGTCCCGCCTCAATATCGGTTATCAACCGGTCGATAGCCGATGACAAATCTTTCTGTTGTTCCAATAACACTTTCAACTTGGCTTCACATTGCACTCGGTGAGCCTCTTCCGTATCCTGCCGTCCTGCTTCCTTACCCATATGGTAAATCTTCAATGCCAAAATAGACAAACGGTCTACCGCCCATGCCGGACTTTCGGTATTGATGGTAGCGTCCGGCTGTATTTTTACTTCTTTATACCGGTCTAAAAAATAACTGTCTATCAACTCCACCAAATCTGTCCGGTCTTGATTCGACTTATCAATGCGGCGTTTCAACGCAAGCGCTTCCACCGGATCAATCTCCGGATTGCGGATTAAATCTTCCAAATGCCACTGCACCGTATCAATCCAACACTTCAAATATAAATAATATTCGATGGTTTTCATCGGATAAGGATTCACTATCGGTGCATCCACATTATCTTCTTTATGATAATCGTCAATCACTTGTACAAATATGGGATTGCTCAATTCCGTAAAAGTCATATTGTTTTCGTTTTTATAAGATTAATAACCCAGCCCAAAATCCAAAAAGGGTATCATAACGAACCCGTTTTATCAAATCGGTTGAAACATTCGGCAAATGTAATGCATTTGTATCACATTAAAAAATCTTCCAAGTTAAACATTTCTTACTCCAAGCATAAAACCAGCCGCTCTATCACCTCCGGATAGTACTGATATTCCAGCTGATGCACACGGGCTGCCAAGCTTTGAGGCGTATCATCGGGCAATACCGGACATCGGGTCTGAAAGATATAATCGCCCTCGTCATACCGTTCATTAATATATTGGATGGTAATGCCACTCTCTTTCTCGCCCGCCGCCAATACTGCTTCGTGCACATGCATACCATACATGCCTTTCCCTCCGAACTTCGGAAGCAAAGAGGGATGTATATTGACTATCCGTTGCGGATAAGCACGTAAAATGTCACCAGGAATGCGCAATAAGAAACCCGCCAATACGACCCAATCTGTCTTATACTCCTGCAAGACCCGCAATGCCTCTCCCGAGGCAAATCCGGCAGAAGCAACCACCTTGCAAGGAACATGCAAAAGCTCAACCCGCTTAATCACTCCTGCGGAAGCACGCGATGCAATGACCACCGCCACATTAATCTCTTCTTTCTCTTTGAAATAACGGATAATCCGTTCGGCATTCGTACCTTCGCCCGATGCTAAAATTGCGATATTTTTCATATTTTTGTCCTTTTTCGTGCACATAATATATAAAAATGTGCAAAGAAACAACATTTATTTGCCCGAATATTTGTATAGAACAAGAAATATTTATTCCTTTGCACCGAAAATTAAACAAATTTATTCTATTTATAAACTTAAAACAAGAAAATTATGTCTGAAATCGCATCAAAAGTACAGAAAATTATCGTTGATAAACTGGGTGTAGAAGAATCAGAAGTTACTCCGACTGCTAGCTTCACTAATGATTTGGGTGCAGACTCTTTGGATACTGTAGAATTGATCATGGAATTCGAAAAAGAATTCGGTATTTCTATCCCTGATGACCAGGCAGAAAAAATCCAGACTGTAGGCGACGCTATCTCTTACATCGAAGCAAACGCAAAATAAGTAATTCTGTATATGGAATTAAAAAGAGTAGTAGTAACAGGTCTTGGTGCGGTTACTCCGGTAGGTAATACAGTTCCCGAATTCTGGGAAAACCTGATAAACGGAGTAAGCGGAGCAGGACCTATTACTCATTTTGATGCATCGAAGTTCAAGACTCAGTTTGCTTGTGAAGTGAAAAACTTCAATGCCACTGACTTCATCGACCGCAAAGAAGCCCGCAAGATGGACTTATATACCCAATATGCGGTAGTAGCAGCCAAAGAAGCGGTAACAGATGCCGGTCTTGATACGGAAAAAGAAGACTTGAACAAAATCGGAGTCATCCTGGGCGTAGGTATCGGAGGTATACATACGTTCGAAGAAGAAGTGGCTGGATACGAAAAGACCAAAGATACAATCGGTCCGAAATTCAATCCGTTCTTCATTCCGAAGATGATTGCCGACATTGCTTCCGGACAGATTTCCATCATGTATGGTTTCCACGGACCTAACTTTACCACGACTTCTGCATGTGCTTCGTCTTCGAATGCCATTGCAGACGCGTTCAACTATATCCGCTTAGGCAAGGCAAACATCATCGTAACCGGTGGTGCCGAAGCCGCCATCTTCCCCGCAGGCGTAGGAGGATTCAATGCCATGCATGCCCTTTCTACCCGCAATGATGACCCGCAACATGCCTCTCGTCCGTTCAGCGGAAGCCGCGATGGTTTTGTCATGGGCGAAGGTGCCGGATGCTTGATTCTGGAAGAGTTGGAACACGCAAAAGCGCGTGGCGCAAAGATTTATGCCGAACTGGCAGGTGTAGGTGCTTCTGCCGATGCGCACCATCTGACAGCTTCCCATCCCGAAGGTTTGGGAGCCAAGCTGGTTATGCACAATGCACTGGAAGATGCCGGCATGAATCCGGAAGATATCGACTATATCAATGTGCATGGCACATCTACCCCGGTAGGTGATGTTTCGGAAGTAAAAGCCATCCAAGCCCTTTTTGGAGACTATGCTTACAAACTGAACATCAGTTCTACCAAATCCATGACCGGACACATGTTGGGTGCTGCCGGAGGAGTAGAAGCTATCGCCTGCGTATTGTCTGTAAAGAATGACATTGTACCGCCTACCATCAACCATGAAGAAGGGGATAACGATGAAAACATCGACTATAACCTGAACTTCACTTTCAATAAGGCGCAAGAACGTACCATCCGTGCCGCATTGAGCAATACATTTGGATTCGGCGGACACAATGCATGTGTAATCGTTAAAAAATACACTGAATAAACTGTGTTTAGCAATATGATAAATAAGATAAGACTCCTCTTCCACAAGGACAAGGAGCCTTATCTTTGTTTTTACCGAATGACCGGATTTTATCCGCGCAACATCGACCTCTACAAACAGGCATTGCTTCACAAGTCGTCTTCTATCAAGAACGAAAAAGGACGCTTGTTGAACAATGAACGCTTGGAGTTCCTTGGCGATGCCGTACTGGATGCCGTGGTAGCCGATATTGTGTACAAACGGTTCGAAGGTAAACGAGAAGGATTCCTTACCAACACACGGTCGAAAATCGTGCAAAGAGAAACCCTGAACCATGTAGCCCGACAAATAGGATTGGACAAATTAGTAAAGTTCAGTTCCCGCCAGTCTTCCCACAACAATTATATGGGTGGCAACGCATTCGAAGCATTGATTGGCGCCCTCTACTTAGACCAAGGCTATCGCGCTTGCAAAAAATTCATGGAAGAACGCATCATCAACCAATACCTGGATTTAGAGAAGATTTCGCGCAAAGAGGTCAACTTCAAGTCAAAACTCATCGAATGGAGCCAGAAAAACAAGTTTGAGATAACCTTCAAGCTCATCAACCAGGCGGTAGACGAAGACCAAAACCCGGTATTCAACACCCAAATATTGGTGGAGAACATTCCGGCAGGTTCGGGAAAAGGATATTCCAAAAAAGAATCGCAACAAGAAGCAGCCCAAGAAACTTTACTGAAGATAAAGAAAGACCCTAAATTCATCGATGCCATCTTCCAGGCAAAGACAGAACGGGAAAAAGCCACAGAGCCGGCTTACTATACAGAAGAAAGCCCAGCAAAAGAATCCTCAACGGAAACAACCGAAAGTGAAACCGTTGACATCCGTGAGGAAATCCTGACCGAACGCTACAGCGACACCGAGCGTATCATCGCCGAAGCGGAAGAAGCCGCTTTCAAAGAAGCCGAAACTAATGAAGAAAACACAAAAGAAACAGTTTGAAAAACGGAATCTATCAAGTACAGATTCCATTTCAAACCGTTTCTTTTTCCATTCTGTTTTTCTATCTGAGCTTTTTATAAGGCAAAGGTACGGATATTCTCTACCTCTCTGTTCTAATAATCCCTCTTTTTCTAATACATCAAATTGAAATGGACAATTGGGAAACAGTCATTATTAGGACATAGAACGCCCTTGTCTTTTGTATGTCGCACACACAACCATCACATCACTTGAACCAGCCGGAGGTAGAAAGCAATGATGCAGACCAAATCGATGACCAATGCCACGACCGACCACTTGATAAACAATTTCTTTTTCTTAACTACTCCATAGATAATGCCGATTACCGCCGACACCAAAATGCCAGCGGCTACTCCAAAGATACCTTGTACGGCAAGTCCGACCAGTATCAGCAATGCCATTGTAATCAGAATGTTGTTTCTCATAAGTATATTCTTTTTCAAATTCGCCACAGCGGGAAACGTTTAAACGTTTCCCGCTGTGGCGAATAGCACCTTTATCACGTACTCGCCTTAATGGCCTTTATCACCGCTGAAGTAAACCCATCGTGCTCCAACGAATTCACACCTTTAATAGTAATGCCACCCGGTGTAGTGACTTTTTCTATTTCTAAAGCCGGATGCGTATTTTCATTGTCCAATAAAAGACGTGCAGCCCCTTCCATTGTTTGTGCCACCATCTTCATCGCGTCTTTCGGACGAATCCCCAATTCTACTCCGGCTTGCATAGCTGCCTGTACATATTTCAACACGTAAGCAATGCCGCACGAAGTGAGTGAAGTAGCCGCCGCAAACTGTTTTTCTTCTATCAGCATGGCAAGCCCCATTTCGTCAAAAAGGCTCAACATCATCTGTACCTGCTCGTCCGAAGCGTTCCGTGCGGCTATCAGTGTCATGCTCGCCCGCTCGGAGATAGCGGTATTCGGTATTATCCGGAACATCGGCATTTCAGGCTCGACAAAGTGAGCGAGGTTCTCGAAAGTCAATCCCGCCGCTACCGATACCAATATCTGAGGCTGGCGCAAGCGCAAAGGCTTCAGCACTTCTTCTACCTTCCAGGGCTTTACCGCTATGATAACCACATCGGCATCCGAAGCATCGCGGTTGTTCGTGCTTACCCCGATAGCGGGAAAGTCCGCCTTCAGTGCGTCCAGCTTCGGTATACTGGGATTGGTCACGATAATATCTTGTTCCCTTACATAATGTCCCTGAGCCAGCCCGCGGGCGATTGCTCCGCCCATATTGCCGGCTCCGATAATTGCTACTTTCATGTTGTCAATTAATAATTACCAGTTAATAATTAATAGTCAATCAGGAATCAATTTAATAACTATCTGAATAGTAGGCAAATGGAAAATGTATAAGTACACCCATTATTAACTATTCACTATTAACTATAAACTCTCCGAGAGTTCCTCCAGCGTCTTGCCCTCATATTCGCAAATGGTCTGCTTGAACGAATCGGGCAGTTCTACCGGCTCTTTCGTTGCCATATCATAGCCTACCATGACCGTGCGGCACTGGCATTTCAATACACCGCTCGCCTTGTTGATGGCACGTTGGAGCAACGTGAAGCTCTTATGCCCCAGGTGAACCACCGTAGTCTCAATATACAACTCGTCCGAGAAAAACACCGGAGCCAGAAAATCGGCATTGATGTTCGCTACGACAATACCTATATCATTCCAGTTCTTGTCCCCAAACACATCACGCATATACGAAGTCTTCGCCAAATCGTATATGGAGAAATACGACGAATTGTTCATGTGACCGTACTGGTCGACGTCACTAAAACGGATTTGCACCGGCATCACATGCCTGTATGTAAGTTCTGTTGCCATAGTATTTAAACTTTGTTCACCTCAAATATATATCTTTTTTTCCGTAAAACGCAACAAGTGCAGCATTTATTTCTTATTTTTGCGCACAATGCAATGAAATCAACTAATAGACATAAATAATGGAACAGAAATTAAGCAAAGAAACCCTCTGCGTACAGGCAGGGTGGACTCCCAAGAACGGAGAGCCGCGTGTAGTGCCCATCTATCAAAGCACTACCTTTAAATACGATGACAGCGACCAAATGGCACGCCTGTTCGACCTGAAAGATACCGGATATTTCTATACCCGTCTGCAGAATCCCACCAACGATGCTGTAGCCGCTAAGATTGCCGCACTGGAAGGCGGTGTAGGCGCTATTCTTACTTCATCAGGACAGGCAGCTAATTTCTATGCCGTGTTCAACATCTGTGAGGCAGGCGACCATATCGTCTGCTCGTCCACCATTTATGGAGGCACATTCAACCTCTTCGGCGTTACCCTGAAGAAGCTGGGCATTGAATGTACCTTCATCGATGCCGATGCACCCGAAGAAGAAATCGACAAGGCTTTCCAGCCCAATACCAAATGTATGTTCGGTGAAACCATCTCAAATCCCAGCATCAATGTGCTCGATATCGAGAAGTTCGCACGCATTGCCCATAAGCACGGGGTACCTCTTATCGTAGACAATACCTTCGCTACTCCCATCAATTGCCGTCCCTTTGAATGGGGAGCCGACATCGTAACCCATTCTACAACGAAATACATGGACGGTCATGCCACCAGCGTGGGCGGCGTAGTGGTAGATAGCGGCAACTTCGACTGGATGGCACACGCCGACAAATTTCCCGGCTTGACCACACCTGATGAATCATATCACGGGCTGACCTATGCCACAGCTTTCGGCAAAATGGCATACATCACCAAGATAACCGCCCAACTTATGCGCGACTTAGGCTCAATCCCTTCGCCCATGAACGCTTTCCTGCTCAACTTAGGACTGGAAACCTTGCACTTGCGTGTACCCCGCCATTGCGCCAATGCCCAGAAGGTAGCCGAATGGTTGGAAGCCAACCCGAAAGTGAAATGGGTAAACTATTGCGGCTTGAAGAGCAACAAGTATTACGAACTGGCACAAAAATACCTGCCCAACGGTTCATGCGGTGTCATTGCTTTCGGTCTGAAAGGCACACGCGAAGATGCCGTGAAGTTCATGGATAGCCTGAAGCTGGCATGTATCGTGACCCACGTGGCAGATGCCCGTACCTGTGTCTTGCATCCGGCAAGCCATACCCACCGTCAATTGAGTGATGAGCAATTGATAGAAGCCGGCGTAGCTCCCGACTTGATTCGTCTCTCGGTAGGCATTGAAAACGTAGACGACATCATCGCCGACCTCGAACAAGCATTGCAAAGTATTTAATTTCATAGAACACAGAGACACGGAGACACAGAGTTTTTTCATTATACCCTGTGCCTTTGTGTCTCTGCGTTTTTTATTTAAACACAACTTCATTTCACATGGCTCCCCGTAACTGGTACACCCAACGCATAGACGAAACTTTACGACAACTTTCCCAAACCAAGACACAGATTAACCGCATCAGCCTGCTGCGTGTCCTTCTCTTTGTGGCAGGCATTGCGGGACTCATTCTGTTCTATCGCGCCGGCACGTGGGCGGTAGTGCTCACCGTGTGCTGCACGTTCCTGCCTTTCTTCATTCTGGTAAAAGTACACAACCGGCTTTATTTCCGCAAGGAACGCCTGGAAACCCAACTCCAGTTGAACCAAAATGAACTGAAAGGATTGGAAGGCGACTATTCGGCTTTCGATGAAGGACGGGAGTTCATCAACCCCGGACATCCTTACTCGTACGACCTTGACCTCTTCGGACGCAAATCGCTCTTCCAAGCCCTCGGACGCACCTGTACGCATATCGGAAAACAAACCCTTGCCGCATGGATGCAACACCACCTGACGGAGAAAACCGCTATCGAAACCCGTCAGGAAAGCATCCGCGACATGAGCCGGCGCACAGCTTTCCGTGAAGAGTTCCGTGTGACCGGTTCCATCAACCGCGGCGCGGATTCCGACGAAGAAGAGATAAGCCGCTGGAGCCAGACTCCGTCTACGCTGCAACACCTCTGGTGGGTAAGGCTCTGCCTTTGGGTTGTACCCGGCATCAATATCCTGCTGCTCGTACTTGGATTGCTGCATATCCTTTCGCTCAGCTGGTTCGGAATGATGTTTACCGTCTTCGTCATCCTCAGCTTCGCACTTATCCAGCGGGTCACCCTGATACAAGAAAGCTACGGAAAGAAACTGAGAGCCCTAAACCGCTATGCCAAACTGATAACCCTTGCCAAAGGAGAAACGTGGCAAGCTCCTGCCTTGCATGAATTGACCGACAAGCTGGACATCGACGGACATTCTCCCGCCGAAGCCTTGACGCAACTCTCGAAGGAACTGGACCGCCTCGACCTGCGCAACAACCAGCTCCTGTATGTCATCTTAGAGGGAAGCATGTTCTTCCAGCTCCGGCAAATCGTGCGCATCGAACGCTGGAAGGCACGTTACGGAAAATACCTCATGGGCTGGCTGGAAGCCGTAGGCGAACTCGACGCGCTTTGCTCGCTCGGCACGTTCGCTTATAATCATCCGGCATACACATATCCTGTGATAGCCGCAGAACCGTTCTGCTTCCTCGCCCGCAACATGGGACATCCGCTCATGCCCGAAGCCCAATGCGTGAAGAATGACGCTGCCATCCCCTCACGCCCTTATTTCCTGATTATTACCGGAGCCAATATGGCGGGAAAGAGCACCTACCTGCGCACCATCGGGGTCAATTACCTGCTGGCATGCATGGGCTGCCCCGTGTGTTGCGAAAGCCTCACACTTTATCCCGCACAACTCATCACCAGCCTGCGCACTACCGACTCACTCTCGGACAACGAATCTTATTTCTTTGCCGAACTGAAACGCCTGAAACGCATCATCGACCTGCTGAACGAAGGGAAAGAACTTTTCATCATCCTCGACGAGATACTGAAAGGAACGAACTCCGCCGACAAGCAAAAAGGTTCGCTCGACCTTATCCGCCAGTTCATGCGGCTGAAGGCGGACGGCATCATCGCCACGCACGACTTGCTATTGGGCACCCTGGCCGAACAATTTCCTGATGAAATCCGTAACTATTGTTTCGAAGCGGACATTACGGACAATGAGTTGACCTTCTCGTACCGCCTGCGCGAAGGCGTGGCACAGAACATGAACGCCTGCTTCCTGATGAAGAAAATGGGGATTACCGTTCGTTGAATACACAGAGGAACCCAGAAATGAATTTCATTTCGCTATGCCGCTGCATCGAAAAGAAATTCATTTCTGGGTTCCTCTGTATCTTTTCAGGTATCTTGTCTATCCTGTGGCGACATCACCAGTTTACAGATGCGCCTTAAGCACTTTTGCGGCTTCTTCTCCCATTGCCTTATAACCTGCGGCATTGGGATGCAACCAGTCGAACTGATAATCGGGACGGACTTGCGTAGGCTTGGCCGGGTCGCGCAACACCTTATCGAAATCGATAACAGCATCAAACTTGCCACTGGTGCGAATCCATTCGTTTACCGTCTGGCGGGCTGCTTCATGGAAATAAGACCAATAATCAGTATGACCTATCGGCGTAATTGTCCCACCATATACTTTCAGTCCTTTGGCACGCGCCTTCTCGATAAACGCCTCGTAAGCCTCAATCAGCTTTTGCGCCGTTTGCTCGGAATTCTTACTACTTCCTATATCGTTGATTCCTTCAAAGATAAGGATGCCTGTCAATCCTCGTTGACCCATGATATCGCGGTCGAAACGCCTCACGGCTGGTTCGCTCAAGCCTCCCGCAAGCACACAATTGCCGCCTATACCCAAATTCAAGATACCGACTTCACCGCCCAACGCTTCGGCGCAGACATCGGTCCAGCGGTTTTGTTTATCAGTAGTTGTCCCGCGTCCGTCTGTAATCGAATTGCCTAAGGCGGCGATACACGGTTTGCCCGAAACCTTTACGTCGATAGCAGCGATGCTATACCAGTGTTCCAATTGTTCTGCCACGACAAATTCCTTCTTCGGATTCGACTTGCCCTCCATGATATACGAAGTGGTGCGCGAACCGCGGTGAGAAGTGGCGTTCTTCGGAGTTTCTCCATAATAAACCGTGATAGAAAGCAGTTGCAAAGGCTTCAGGTCGTACTCCAACGGGTCGCAGAACACGGCTTTCCCCGCTTCGATGGTCACATTCTTTTTACCATTGAATTTCAGGTAAGTTGCCGTTTTAGGATTGATGTTTTTTCCATCGAGCGCATCGGCGATATAGACCGATTGTATTTCCACCGGCTGGCTGCTCAATTCGTTGGATAATTGCACACGGATTTCCTTGCCTCCTAAAGACACGTGTACGATTTGGCGTACCGAATTGCCGGTCAACGTCGTTTTCTTCGGCATATCGCCCGCTCCGGTCCATTCGGGAGCCGATGCCCACGTACCTGTCCAGTTGTCTGCCGATACTGCAAATACAGCCATCAGGCAACACAATAAAGTAAGAATCTTTTTCATGTTTATTATCTTAATGTTAATTTATTGTCCCGAATCTGTTACATCATGCGTTTTGTTGCGCAAGATACAAAAAAACATAGAGCCACCAAAGACACTGAAAAAATATTCCAGCGAACCGACGGCATAAAGCCCGGCAGTATAAAACCCACCACCCGGAATGCCTGATTTCATCCTTTCCGTTGCACGATACGCGCACCGGCAGGCACACTTTCCGTCACCCAGATATTTCCGCCGATGGTAGCCCCTCGGCCAATAGTGATGCGTCCTAAAATGGTGGCGTTAGAGTAAACGATTACATCATCTTCCAGGATAGGATGGCGAGGGATGCCCTTAATCGGGTTCCCGTGTTCGTCGAGAGGAAAACTCTTCGCACCGAGGGTAACCCCTTGATACAGTTTCACATGGTTGCCGATGATACACGTAGCCCCTATCACCACACCCGTACCGTGGTCGATAGTGAAATGATTGCCTATCTTCGCTCCCGGATGAATGTCAATCCCCGTTTCCGAATGTGCCATCTCGGTGATGATACGGGGAATGAGCGGTACATTCAGCGTATAAAGCTCGTGGGCGATGCGGTAATTCGTAATAGCACGGATGATGGGATAACAACAAATGATTTCGCCAAAGCACGTAGCGGCAGGATCACCGTAATAAGCCGCTTCCACATCGGTGGCAAGGATGTGACGGATGTGAGGCAAACGGCTGATGAATTGCGCGGCGATATTGGAAGCAGTGGTATGGCACAGGCTTTCTTCCGGCGATTCATTCGAAAGCGAGTTCTCGATGCCGAAACAAAGTCCGGCCTCTACTTGTGCGGTAAGCAGGCGGAAAAGTTCCTCCACGTTTACACCGATATGATAGTTCAAGGTACGCCGATGAATCGTAGAATTGCCGAAATAACCGGGAAAGAGTATCTCACGCGCCAGTTCCACTATGCGCCGGAGCGAATAAGCAGAAGGCAACGGTTCTCCATCTTTGTACTGATGGAAAAGCCCTTCGTATGATTCGGGAGCCGAAAGCTCGCTGACCGCCTGGTTCAGGATAGGAGTATAATCGGATGTCATATCGTCGGATGATTTAATGATTCGTGAACAAATGTAGGAATTTTATCGGAGATACAAAATCCAGAAGTTATTTTTTTATGAGAAACCACGGCTCTTTCATTTAAAACGCTAAATGGCAACAAGCAGCGTAACCTGCCTGATTTATCTATGAGCGGCAGGCAATATAACTGCGATACTGGTACGATTACTAATCGTGCAACGTTACGATTACTAATCGTACAGCATGACGATTACTAATCGTGTCGGCGATGCAGTTATCTTCTCAAAAAATAAGTATTGGCTGGATACAGATATGGATGTCTGTTTCAGGATGATTCCACTAAAACGTCCCGTCTCATTCTAACGTAACAGTACGCACTTTTACCTCACCGGCATGTAGAAAAGTACTTGCCGACTCGCGGAACTTCTCTACCGATTCGGTAGTAAGAAAACGGCATGTCCCACCGGTTTCGCACCGGGTACGTATTTCGGGATGGCGCATCAAGTAATCTTTCAGGCTTGACGCCACGTAAGGACCTTGCTCTACCAACCGGATATGTGCAGGTGTATAGCGACGGATTTTCCCTATCAGCAACGGATAATGGGTGCAGCCCAGGATGATGGTATCTATTTCGGAATCCCGCTCCAACAATTGGTCGAGGTATTCCTGAACAAAATAGTCGGCACCAGGAGAGTTGAACTCATTGTTCTCTATAAGGGGTACCCACATGGGACAGGACACTCCCGTAAGCCGGATATCGGGATAGAGTTTCTGGATTTCCAATGGATAAGATTGCGAACGGACGGTACCTTCGGTGGCAAGCAGGCCTACATGGCGGGTACGGGTTAATGTTCCGATGCATTCTACCGTAGGGCGGATTACTCCCAAGACTCTCCGGCTGGGATCGAGATAAGGCAAGTCATTTTGCTGGATACTGCGTAAAGCTTTCGCCGAAGCCGTGTTGCAAGCCAATATAACCAACGGGCATCCCAACCCGAACAGCTTACGCACTGCCTGCAGGGTAAACTCGTAAACCACTTCGAACGAACGTGTGCCGTAAGGCGTGCGGGCATTGTCGCCTAAGTAAAGGTAATTGTATTGGGGAAGCAATTCGCGTATCTTGCCGAGAATCGTCAGTCCGCCATAGCCGGAATCGAAAACGCCGATAGGTCCTGTAGTTGTCATGACATTGAAATTAGAACGCAGATTAACGCAGACTTTTATAGTAAAACAAAATTGGTTTGCGAAAAAATCGAACGCAGAGACGCAAAGACACAGAGGAATAATTTAGATAGAAAGCAAAGAGCACGGAGATAAGTGCCACTCTCTGTGTGCTTTGCTCTCTCAAAAAAATAAACTTTGCGCTTCTGCGTCTCTGCGTTCCATTCCATTTTTCGCAATCTATTTCTGATTGACTATAAATGCTGACCTGCGAAAATCTGCGTTAATTTGCGGGGGAAAACAGAAGGAATCAGTTTGCCGGAGCAGCTGCAGGAGCCGCCGCAGCCGGAGTAGCGGGCACTGCAGTCAGACTGATGCCCAATTTCGTCTTGATGTCGTTGGTAACGTCTTTCGATACGTTTTCATCGATGTAAGGGATTTCGGTACGGTTCAGGTCGAACACGTAAGTATATCCACCGGCTGCACCGACGGCTTTCACCGCGTCTTCCAGTTTCTTATAGATAGGATCCATCATATCAGTATATGATTTTTGCAGTTGCTGTTGAGCTTCTTGCTGGAACTGGTTTCCTTTTTCCATCATTTCCTGCAATTCTTTCTGACGGCGTTCCTGGATGTTTTGTGGAAGTGTTTTCTGCTCTTGCTGGTATTCGGCGAATTTCTTGTTGAATTCATCGGCAGAGCGTTTGATTTCATCCTCGTATTGTTTCTGCAATGCTTGGATGTCGGTTTGCGCCTTAGCATACTCCGGCATTACCGGGATGATGTCCATTGATCTGAAGTGCGCGAATTTTTGCGCAAACAAGCTCATCGGAGCGATGAGCAAAAGTAATAAAGCAATTTTTTTCAACATAATCTTGATTTTCTATTTGTTTGTTATTAATTTCCACTTGTTTTTCCGCCTGTCTTGCGAACGGATGCAAATATATAAATTTAATTTGAATATCCTAAGCGCGCGAGCACTTCATTACTGATATCAATGCGCGGAGACGCGAATATCATGCTTTGCGCCGAGGCGCGGTCGATGACGGCATCGTAATCCTCGGCGATGGCAATCTCTTTCACCGCATTGTATATCTGGTCTTGGATGGGCGCAATGAGTTCTTGTTGTTTCTTCATCATCTCGCCTTGCGGGCCAAAGTATTTCTGCCGGAGTTCGGCGGCTTCTTTTTCCTTCGCCACTACGGCTTCTTCTTTGGCGGTACGCTGGGCGGCAGACAAAGTTGCCGCCTCTTTCTGGTAAGCCTCATACAAGGCTTTGGCTTCGTTACCCTTGGCTTCTATTTCGCCTTGCCATTGCTTCGACAAGGTTTCCATCTGCCGGTTTGCCTGCTCGTAGGCGGGGATATGTTTCAGGATGAATTCCATATCGACCAAAGCAAACCGCTGTGCTTGCGCTGTAAGGACACATGCTACAAGCAATGCCGCCGAGAGAATCAATCGTTTCATTTCTTTCATAACTGCAGGTTCATTATAAGGTTAGAATTCTTGTCCGATGATGAAGTGGAACTGGCTTCCGCTATACTGCATCGAACCGTTGATTTTGTCGAATCCATACGCCCAGTCGATACCCATCATACCAATCATCGGAAGGAAGATGCGGACACCCACCCCGGCGGAACGTTTCAACTGGAAGGGATTGAACTTCGACACTTCGGTCCATGCGTTACCGGCTTCTACGAAACCTAACGCATAGATACTGGTTGAGTTTTCCAACATCAACGGATAGCGCAACTCAGCACCCAAACGGATGTAAGCGTATCCTTCGCTTCCGTAAGGAGTCAACGCACCGTTTTCATATCCACGCAAGGCAATGGTCTCGGACGCATAGTTGTAGCTATATCCCGTCATACCGTCACCTCCTACGTAGAAGGTTTCAAACGGAGAGCGTTTGTACTTGTTGAAGTGTCCCAAGATACCGAACTCGGCACGGGTCATGATGACCGGACACTTCTGGATATCCATCAGCGCGGTATAGGTCTTGGCTTTGAATTTCCACTTGTGGTATTCAATCCACTTAAACATGCTTGCCGCCTCGTCGTAATTGTCCCTTCCGTAAGTAGAGTAATCCTTCTTGCTGAACAGCGAGTAAGGCGGAGTAATCTGCAACGATGCGGTAAACTCGGATCCCCGGCGCGGGAATATCGGGTTATCGGTAGAGTTGCGCGACAAGGTGAGGTTCAAGCTCAAGCTGTTGCAATTACCCGTATTCATGTATTGACCGTTGTTCAACATGATATAGAGGTAGCTCCAATCCTTCAGCATGAAGCGTTGGTAAGACAACTCGGCCATGAAAGTGAAATAGTCATCGGGCCAACGCAAACGTTTCCCCCAACCTACCGAGAAGCCGAACATCTTGATAGACTTATCGGGGTCGTAATACGATTCATAGTTATCATAATAACCAAAATTACCGTATCCGTATCCATACAATGAATTCATCCAGTTATTCATGAAAGCCGAATTATAATACTGGCTACTGATATCAGTCTGTACAGAGTAGAAAGCAGACACCGAAAGCGAGTTCGGACGCTTGCCTCCAAACCAGGGGTCGAGGAAGGAGATGCTGTATGCCTGGTAGTATTGTCCGTTGGTCTGCCCGCTGATGGTCAAAGTCTGGCCATCTCCTTGCGGCAAGAATCCGCGGAAGTTATCGTTCTTACGGAACAGGTTGGCAAATGAGAAGTTGGTAAACTTCAAGCTCAGCTTACCGGTGACACCCGTTTGTCCCCATCCGGCGGAGAATTCCACCTGGTCGTTTGCCTTCGATTCCAGTCCCCAGTTGATGTCTACCGTACCGTCTTCGAAATTCGGGCGCACATCCGGATTGATATTTTCCGGATTGAAATGTCCCATTTGGGCAATTTCACGGTAAGAACGTTCCAATGCTTCTTTGCTGAACAAATCACCCGGACGAGTACGAAGCTCACGGCGCACCACGTTTTCATACAAACGGTCGTTGCCATTGATGCGCACATGACTGATGCTTGCTTGCGGCCCTTCCACCACGCGCATTTCCAGGTCGATGGAATCGCCGTCGATGTTCACTTCCACAGGGTCGACATTGGCAAACACATATCCGTTATTATAATAATTGTTCTTGATGGCATCTTCATCGTTCGTGATGCGGTCATCCAACAACTTCTGGTTGTAGACATCACCACGTTTCATCTGCAACTGCTCGTTCAACAAGTCGGAAGGATACACGGTATTTCCCACCCACGTCACGTTGCGCAAATAATATTTATCACCTTCGTAAATCTTCATGTAGATATCTACCGTCTTCTCATCGTATGCGGAAACGCTATCTACTTCAATCATCGCGTCACGATAACCCAACTCATTGTATTTCTCAATGATTTTCTGCTTATCGCCTTCGTAGTTTTCCTGAATGAACTTCTTGGTACGGAAAAGGTTGATCAGCTTGCCTTTTTCGTTGGTCTTCTTCATCGTACGTTTCAGTTTCTTGTCGGAAAGTACGGTGTTTCCGTCAATGGTAATCAAGTGTACCTTCACCTTTTCTTTCTTATCGATATTCACATCGACATACACTTGTTCCTTGTCATTGGGGTCTTCGCGCTCAACGATATTGATTTCGGCGTTCTTAAAACCTTTTTCATCAAAGTATTTCTTGATGATGATTTTAGCGCGGTCTATCATGTTAGGGGTAATCTGCATACCCTTTACCATGTTGCCCAACTTTTCCTGCAAATCTTCGCGTTCACCTTTCTTGATACCGTTGAAGTGGATATCGGCAATACGCGGACGTTGAGTCAATTCGATACGGAGCCAGATTTTGTTTCCTTCTATCTTGTCGGCAGAGATACGCACATCCGAGAACAACCCGTGCCGCCAATAGCGTTTTACGGCATCGGTAATATCATCGCCCGGCACGGTAATGGTCTGTCCTACGGCAAGCCCCGAAATGCCAATCAACACATAGTCTTCATAGTTTTTCACCCCTTCTACCTTGATGTCGGCAATTTCATATTTCTTGGGAGTCCCGTTATATAAGATGATCGGTTTCTCGCTTTCCGTCACTCCACTTTCTTGCGCGTGACCGGTGGACGGGAAGCAGAAGCACATCGCCCCTACCCATAGAGTAAGAAAAAAACTGTATCGCATCTTCTTTTATCTTATCGTTTCAATAATTGTTCACTAGTTTTGCCGAATCGGCGTTCTCTTTGTTGATAATCGTAAATCGCTTTGCATAACTCTTCAGCCTTGAAGTCGGGCCAATAAGTGTCGCAAAAATAAAGTTCGGAATAAGCGCATTGCCAAAGCAGGTAATTGCTAAGCCGGATTTCGCCTCCCGTACGTATCAGCAGGTCAGGATCGGGCATAAAGCTGGTAGCCAGATGACGGTCGATAGTCTTGTCGGTTATATCGCCTATGGCCAGCTTGCCTTCCTGGATTTCTTCCGCTATCCGCTTCACCGCTTCAGTCAGCTCCCACTTTGACGAATAGCTCAAAGCCAATACCAAATACATACCTGTATTGGCGGATGTGCGCGTGATGCATTGGCGCAAACGTTCCGCGACATCCTGAGGCAACTTATCCATTTCGCCGATAATGCGGAACCGGATATTGTTTTTCATCAACGTTTCTTCTTCGATAGAATCCATCAAGAGTGCCATCAAAGCGGACACTTCTTCGGCAGGCCGTTTCCAGTTTTCCGTAGAAAACGTATAAAGCGTGAGGTATTTCACTCCCAACCGAGCCGCCTCTTCGGCTATGATATGCACCGTCTCGGCACCTGCCTGATGTCCGAACGAACGGGCTTGGCCGCGCTGTTTCGCCCATCGCCCGTTACCATCCATGATAATGGCGATGTGTGCCGGAATCCGTGATTTATCCAACTGGTCTTTGTATATCATTGTCGTACCCTTTCTACCATTCAGGAAGGAAACCCAACCGGTTGACTCTTCCTCTGCTCATATATCCGTTGTGCCAGATAATCCAAATAAAGTTGTTTTCGTCTACTACGCACGAATAACTTCCTTCGCCCAACTGCTCTTCGCTTGCTTCATATCTTTGGCGGAAAGATGCAGGAAATCCCATGTCTTTCAAAACGGGTTGCCACGTCAACCCGTTATCGGTGGAAGAAAAGAACGTGCCGAACGGATGACGGTAATCTTTATGCTGGAGGCTGTTCACGAATCCTCCGAAAGCGTATAGCTTCTTGTCGTAGTAAATCATGGTGCCATCGGCTATGTTCGGGCAACAGCAAGTGTCTATTTGTGTATAATCGTATGCCACCCATGAATCTTCAACCGTCAAGCGGTTTGCCGCAAACCCGTATTCATTTCCCGTAGCATCGGTATGTCTGCCAAACAAAACGGCGCGCGCGATATTCGTATTATATGAGCTTGGCAACGTAGCGTAGTAGAAACGCTGATTCATATCGGGGAAAGACTCGCTTCGCCCGTCCTCGCGCCAACCCGAACCGTCGCAGGTCACAAATTTACCATCTTCCGTATAGGCATAAAGGTAAGTAAGCCCGCTTACCGTACTGGCATTTGCCAAGAGTTGCTTCAACCGGCAGCCTTCGGGAGAAAGCGATGAAGGCTGTATCATGCCGTCCGCCAATTCGTACAACATCCCGTCGGCAAGGAAATAAACAATGCCGTTCCATGTCAGGACCGAATAAGAGTCGGTTCCGGCCGGAACATTTTCGAGTGCTACCCAGCCGTCCGATTTCCCCTGAGCGGTTATGGTTGTGTATTCGATAGCTGGTGTATCTCCGTTTTGCCCGAACACATAGATGCGTCCGTCCGCATAAACTGCTTTCTGGCGAGTCAAGCTTTGCGACACAAAGGCATAAGCCGATTCATCCTCGCTCCATGTCAACGAGTCGGGGACTTGTTTGTGCACATTGATTTTCACGTGATAAGCCCGTCCCAACCTGCCACTATACGACATAACCTTGAACGCAAGTCCTTCGGAAGGAGCCACCGAGAAATCTATCGAGTCGGTTTCAGTCCAAAGCGTATCGGTAGCTTCTCCTCCCGCTTCCTTAATCTTACCATATAATATATAAGGTGTATCGGCGGTGATATTGGTTATGACTCTCGATATATCGACACCTACCGGAAGAGAGTCTTTATTTTCGATAGTCCGGTTCAACTGGTCGATAGTAAAAGGATAGTGGCTCAACGAAATGGTATCCATATAGACAGAATCGCTCCCATCCTGGGCTTGTCCTTTCACTTCGTGATACAACGTTCCTAACGAGAACGAGATGATACTCGTTTCATTGGTATAAGTGACTTCCACCACATCGTCCTTCAGGCAAGAAGTCATTAATAAAGAGGCTAAAACTAAACTCGTTACTAATATGGATAAGAATTTCAGTTTCATTATTCAATATAATCTTTGCATTACAAGTTGCAAAAGTAGAAAGTTTTTTTCGTCTAAAGTACTTTTGTACCAAGTTTTATATAAAATTATGGATAAACTTTACTTTTTTATCTGCGAATCAGGCATTTTGTCGTTCCGATTCACATAATGCGCCGTCACAGAGCGGTCTTTTTGCGCATAATTACACGGGAAACCAGCAGGAACCGATGGAGCCAGCACCCCTCTTCCTAACGGAACCGGGGTGTGTTCGGCATAGATTTCGTCCCATAATCCGGCATCGAGGAAGGATTGGAGCAACCGGCTTCCGCCTTCCACCAACAACGACTGGACTTTTGCCTCATACAATGCTTGCATCAGTTGCGGAAGGATGTCCCTATCGAAATCCAAGGAGACATAAGTCAGGTTGGCCACACTTTCTTTCGGCACAGAAGTAAACACCCACGTAGGCGTGCTTCCATCGAACAAATGAAGCGAGGAAGGAAGCGACAAATTACGGTCGATGACCAACCGGAGCGGATTCTTCCCGTACCAGTCCCTCACGGTAAGCGAGGGATTGTCGAGTAAAGCGGTGTTCCGTCCTACCAGAATCGCCTGGTGTTCGGCCCGTAACTTGTGGACGTATGCCGAAGTAAGCGGAGAAGACAACTTGACGGGACGGCCTTCTTGACGTATCACATCGAGAAACCCGTCGGACGATTGCGCCCATTTCAAGGTGATGTAAGGACGTTTTTGCAGGTTGAACGTCACAAAACGCTTAACCAAACCGCGGCATTCGTCTTCCAATACCCCTACCTTCACATCGATTCCCGCATCCTGAAGTTTCCGGATGCCTCTTCCCGACACCAACGGAAACGGGTCTACGCATCCCACCACCACACGGGGAATGCCTTTCCGGATAATCAAGTCGGCACAAGGAGGAGTCTTCCCGTAATGCGAACAAGGCTCCAGACTGACATAAATAGTCGCGTCGCGCAGCAGAGTTTCATCTTTCACCGAGGCAATAGCGTTCACCTCCGCGTGTCCTTCCCCACAACGCACATGATAACCTTCGCCTATGATTTTATCTTTGTACACGATGACGGCTCCCACCATGGGATTGGGAGGCGTATTACACAATCCGTTCTTAGCCAACTGAATGCAGCGGCTCATGTATTTTTCGTCTGTAGTCATGGTGTGTATATTTCTTTCTTTTTGTACCTTTGCAGCACTATGCATTCGATATATACCTATATAATACATTCGCTTTCAGACTTATATCCCGAACAGGAAGCGAAAGCGTTGGCAAAGGGAATCTTGACCGAAGTGTTCCGGTTTTCCGCCCTCGACCTGTATGCGGGCAAAGATAGAGATTTTTCGGAGAAAGAACACGAGAAATTGGAAGATATTCTCATCCGCTTACGAAGGTTCGAGCCTTTCCAATACATCACAGGCGAGACTTCTTTCCTCGGGTTGCCCTTCCATGTGACCAAAGGCGTACTGATTCCCCGCCCCGAAACCGCCGAGCTGGTAGAGTGGATTGTATCCGACTATGGAAAGCGGAAAGGACTTCGCGTGCTCGACATCGGTACGGGAAGCGGATGCATCGCCATTGCGCTGGCCAAATTCTTGCCCCGGTCAGAAGTGGAAGCGTGGGATATCTCGGATACGGCGCTCCACTTAACCCGGCTGAACGCGGAACGTAACGGGGTGGTGGTAAAATGCAAGCAGGTGGATGTGCTCTCGCACATAGTCCCGGCGGGCCAGGCAACTATCTGCGTAAGCA
The DNA here is from genome assembly GCA_900546355.1 of uncultured Bacteroides sp. GTDB lineage: Bacteria > Bacteroidota > Bacteroidia > Bacteroidales > Bacteroidaceae > Phocaeicola. Next base: position 28,954 of record URCM01000004.1, on the reverse strand, counting down.
ATCCTCCTTATATATGCGAGCGGGAGAAGGCAGGCATGGAACGGAACGTACTCGACTGGGAACCGGAGCAAGCCCTGTTTGTCCCCGATGAAGACCCGTTGCGTTTTTATCGGAAAATAGCGGAAGAAGCAAGTAAACGTTTATCGCCCGACGGCGTTTTATATTATGAAATCAACCAAGCATACGGGCACGAAACGGTGGCTTTACTCGAAAGTATGGGCTATCACGACGTAGAACTACGAAAAGACCTGTCGGGCAACGACCGTATGATAAAAGCAAGACGACCATGAAAGAATATGCGGAAAACGAATTAAGGAACAAGGCGGAAGCCTATTGCGCAAAGACCGAGCGGTGCCCTTCCGAAATGGCCCAGAAACTGGAGCAATGGGGAGCCAGTGAAGAAACGCGAAACCTTATCCTCCGCTCGTTGGAGGAAAACCGTTTTATCGACACGACACGGTATTGCAAGGCTTTCGTGCGCGACAAATACCGCTTCGCACGCTGGGGAAGAAACAAAATCGCCCAAGCCTTACGGATGAAACACCTGCCGGCAGAAGACATTTCAGCCGGGCTGGAAGAAATAGACGAAGACGAATATAGCCGGATTCTACGGGAAATGCTGAAGCAGAAGCAAAAACAGGTGACCGGAAGAAACGAATACGAAAAGGCGATGAAACTGCTCCGTTATGCCATAAGCAAAGGCTTTACGGTAGACGAAGTGAAACGTTACGTCAATCAATTGTCCGAAGATGAATATATGGACTGACTTGCGCGATTTCTTTTTCCCCCGCCTTTGCGTGGCTTGCGGGAAACGCTTATTGAAAGGAGAAGAAGGGTTGTGCCTTTCCTGTTCTTCCTCATTGCCTTACACCTATATATATAATAAGGAAGGAAACGAGATGGAGCAATGCTTTTGGGGACGTTTCCCCATCGTACGCGCCTCGTCGTTGTTCTATTACACCAAAGGTGGCAATGTGGCACGGGTATTGTACGCCATGAAATACCACAACCGGAAACGCCTCTGCGTCAAGATGGGAGAATGGTTAGGGCACGCATTGCTTCCGAGCGGCTTTTTCGAAGGAATAGACTGCTTGCTCCCTGTACCCCTGTTCCGCTCCCGCCAACGCGAAAGAGGATACAACCAAAGTGAGCTTCTGGCGCAGGGCATTGCACGGAAGACCCACCTTCCACTATGCAATAACGCCTTGTACCGGGTGCGCAACAACGCCACGCAAACCCATAAAAGCGGATATGCCCGCTGGCAGAACGTGCAAGGACTGTTCCGGGTGACCTCCGGAGCAGACTGCCTGAAAGGGAAACACATCCTGCTGGTAGACGATGTGCTGACTACCGGAGCCACACTGGTGGCATGCGCCGACGCCTTATCCACCATCGAAGGTATCCGCATCAGCATTGTAACCTTGGCATGGGCAAAATAGAAGTTTAGCAAGTTTTCCATGAAAATATTTCATAATCACATAGGTTTTCCCTATTTTTGCATTGTTATTTATCAGATAATAAGTTATGAAAGCTTTGGAAAGATTATTTGCAGAAAAATTATTAAAAGTAAAAGCTGTAAAAATTCAGCCTGCCAACCCTTTTACATGGGCATCGGGCTGGAAATCCCCTATTTATTGTGACAACCGCAAGACATTGTCATATCCGACATTGCGGAACTTTGTCAAATTGGAGTTGTGCCGCATTATCATGGAGCGGTTTGGAGAAGTGGAAGCTATTGCGGGGGTCGCTACAGGTGCTATTCCCCAAGGCGCATTGGTGGCGGAAGAATTGAATCTTCCGTTCGTTTACGTACGTTCAAGCCCTAAGGACCACGGACTGGAGAACCTGATAGAAGGTGAGCTTCGTCCGGGCATGAAGGTCGTAGTGGTAGAAGACTTGATTTCAACAGGAGGAAGCAGCCTGAAAGCCGTAAACGCTATCCGCCAGAACGGATGCAACGTAATCGGCATGGTGGCTTCGTTTACATACGGATTTGATGTATCTATCGACGCTTTCAAGGAAGCTAAAGTGGAACTGGTGACCTTGACCAACTACAATGCCGTATTAGACGCAGCGTTGAAAACCAACTACATCGACGAGCAAGATATTCCTATCCTTCAGGCTTGGAGAAAAGACCCGGCTCACTGGACAGGAAAGTAATAAAGCATAAGAATCGGAACACAGAGACACAAAGGTGCAGGATAAGAAAGGGTAAAATCCTGTACCTCTGTATTTTTATGTTCAATCAAAAAGAAATATGGTACAATTTGAAAGTAGTGTAAAACACGTTCCTTATACACAAGAACGAGTATATACCAAGCTGGCGGACCTGAACAACCTGGCTTCTGTACGCGAAAGGTTAGACGAACTGAAATCGAAATTCCCCGGCAAAGTGGAAGACTTGTCTTTCGACCAGGACTCCTTGACATTGAAGGTGCAAGGCATCAGCCTGACGCTCCGCATCATAGAACGGGAACCGATGAAGTGCATCAAATTTGAAGGCGACAGGACTCCCCTTCCGATGAACCTATGGATACAGGTTCTTCCGGTAAGCGATGCGGAAGCAAAGATGAAAGTAACCATCCGGGCCGAAGTCAATGCGTTCATGAAAGCTATGGTTTCCAAACCTTTACAGGAAGGAGTAGAGAAACTGGCGGACATACTTGCCTTGATTCCTTATTAATCAAAAACTCAAAAAGACGTATGGGACAAAAACTGTGGGAAAAGAACGTACAGGTAAATGCCGAAATCGACCGCTTTACCGTAGGCAGAGACCGTGAATTAGACCTCTATCTGGCAAAACACGACGTGTTAGGCTCAATGGCACACATCACCATGTTGGAAAGCATCGGCCTGTTAAAAAAAGACGAACTGGACGTTTTATTAGAAGAGCTGAAGCAAATTTACGCCACTGCAGAGAAAGGCGAATTTGTGATTGAGGACGGCATCGAGGATGTCCATTCGCAAGTGGAACTGATGCTGACCCGCAAATTGGGCGACATAGGCAAAAAGATTCATAGCGGACGCTCACGCAACGACCAGGTGCTGGTCGACCTTAAACTATTCACCCGCGAGCAATTAAAGCAGGTAGCGGAAGCGGTTGAAACCCTCTTCCAGGTCTTGATTGCACAAAGTAATAAATACAAAGACATCCTGATGCCGGGATATACCCACTTGCAGATAGCCATGCCTTCTTCGTTCGGGCTTTGGTTTGGCGCATACGCCGAAAGCCTGGTAGACGATATGCTGTTCTTACAAGCGGCCTATAAAGTATGCAACCGCAATCCGCTCGGCTCTGCCGCAGGCTACGGTTCTTCATTCCCTTTGGATAGAGAGATGACCACCCGTTTGTTGGGATTCGACTCCATGAATTACAACGTGGTCTATGCGCAAATGGGACGCGGAAAGATGGAACGTAACGTTGCTTTCGCACTGGCTTCCATTGCCGGAACGGTTTCGAAGATGGCGTTCGACGCATGTATGTTCAGTTGCCAGAACTTCGGTTTCGTAAAGCTCCCCGATGAATGCACCACCGGCTCCAGCATCATGCCGCACAAGAAGAACCCCGATGTGTTCGAGCTGACCCGTGCCAAATGCAATAAAATCCAGTCTTTGCCCCAGCAGATTATGATGATTATGAACAACCTGCCTTCGGGGTATTTCCGTGATTTACAGATTATCAAGGAAGTATTCCTTCCTGCCTTCGGAGAATTGCTCGATTGCTTGCAGATGTCGGCATACATCATGGAGCGCATCAAGGTAAACGAACACATCCTGGACGATGACAAGTATCTGTATATGTTCAGCGTAGAAGAAGTGAACCGCTTAGCCGCTGAGGGAATGCCGTTCCGCGACGCTTACAAGAAAGTAGGTCTGGATATTGAAGCGGGCAAGTTCACTCATGCCAAAGAAGTACATCACACCCATGCCGGAAGCATCGGGAACCTGTGTAACGATAAAATCGAAGCACTGATGAACCAAGTGATGAATGGTTTCGACTTCGAACACGTCAATCAAGCCGAGAAAGCGTTATTGGGACGCTGAGCTTGCTTTTTTTCACCACTGAAGATTGAGGCAGACACGGACATCTATCTCACCCAGCTTCTTTCCTAATACCGGATGAACCACATCCGGTGCAATCTCCACCAAAGGTTTCATCACAAATTCACGCTGGAGCATGAGGGGATGGGGAAGAACCAATTCAGAGGTATGCATCACCACCTTATTATATAATAGGAGGTCTATATCGATGACACGGTCGTGGTAAACGCCTTGTTCGGATTTTTGCGTCCTGCCCATGGAACGTTCTATTTCTTGTGTCCTGTGCAAGACTTCTTGTGGCGACAAAGTGGTCTCCACCCTTACCGCCGCATTCAAAAAGCTATTTTCTGAATCAAATCCCCACGGAGCGGTCTCATAAATAGAAGATAGGGAAACCACGTTCCCTATCTTCTCTTCTATCTGGTGTACGGCAGTATGCAGATTCGCCGTTTTATCTCCTAAGTTGGTGCCCAATCCTAAATAAACGATTGCCATTCCCCCAAATTATTTATTCAAAATCAGCATGGCATCTCCGTATGTACCGAAACGGTAATTTTCTTTCAACGCCACATCGTAGGCATCCATCACCAGTTCGTATCCGCCATACGAACATACCAACATCAACATGGTAGAAAGCGGCATGTGGAAGTTGGTCACCATGGCATCGGGCAACACGAAATCGTATGGCGGGAAAATAAATTTATTCGTCCAGCCTTCGTATTCTTTCAAGCGGCCGTCGGTTCCTGTAGCTGTCTCTACGGCACGAGCCACACTGGTTCCTACTACGCACACTTTATGCCCGCTCTCCTTTGCACCATTCACGATGCGGCACGCTTCGGCATTGATGAACATCTGTTCCGAATCCATCTTATGTTTGGTGAGGTCTTCCACGTCGATGTCACGGAAACATCCCAATCCGCAATGCATGGTCAAGAAGGCCAGATTGATTCCCTTTATCTCCATGCGTTTCATCAGCTCACGGCTAAAGTGAAGCCCGGCGGCAGGCACGGTAACCGCGCCTTCGTTTTTGGCAAAAATAGTCTGAAAGCGTTCTGTATCTTCCGGTTCCGCCGGGCGACGGATAAAAGGAGGAAGAGGCGGTTCTCCCAACGCATACAATGCTTTCTTAAATTCATCGTGCGGGCCATCGTAAAGGAAGCGGAGCGTACGTCCGCGCGAAGTGGTGTTGTCTATCACCTCGGCTACCATCGAGTCGTCGTCGCCAAAGTACAATTTATTACCGATACGTATCTTACGTGCCGGGTCTACCAGCACGTCCCATAAACGCAATTCTTCATTCAACTCGCGCAACAAGAACACCTCGATACGCGCTCCGGTTTTCTCTTTATTTCCGAACAGACGGGCGGGAAACACTTTTGTATCATTGAAGAGGAACGCGTCCCCATCGTCAAAATAATTCAAAATATCCTTGAATGCCACGTGCTCGATTGCACCGGTAGACTTATGCACTACCATCAAGCGGGACTCATCTCTGTACTTCACCGGATGCAAGGCAATCTTCTCTTCCGGCAGCTTGAATTTAAATTGTGACAGTTTCATCTTCTTATCCTTTCCTTTATTCGATTATTACATCCAGTGACCAATTCGTAGTCAACTGATCACCTCTTCTTCTATCTCCTGCTGGCCCAGCCAGTCTTCAAAATCTTCTACTTTCATGCAGCGGTCCAAAGTCACTTCGCCCACCCTGGTACGGATAAGCCCGGTGAGATGCGCTCCACTATGCAAGGCTTCGCCGATGTCGCGCGCCAGGGCACGAATATAAGTCCCTTTGCTACACACCACGCGTATCTTTATCTCGGGCAAGTTGTACGCCAATAGTTCTATTTCGTCTATAACCAACGTTTTAGGCCTCAACTGCACTTCATCACCTTTGCGCGCAAGCTCGTACGCCCGTTTTCCGTCTACTTTGCAAGCAGAAAAAACAGGAGGAACCTGCTCGATAGTACCGACAAACCGTTGCAATGTCTCCTCTACCAATTCACGTGTGATATGCCCGGTAGGAAACGTGGCGTCGATTTCCTTTTCCAAATCATACGACGGAGTAGTAGCCCCTAATTGCAAGGTGGCAATGTATTCTTTCGTGTGATACTGGAATTCTTCGATACGCTTTGTCGCCTTTCCGGTACACACAATCATCACTCCCGTAGCCAGCGGATCGAGCGTCCCGGCGTGTCCCACCTTAATCTTCTTCACGCCCAACCTGCGGCTGATATGGTATCTCACTTTATTGACAAGCGCAAACGATGTCCATCGGTACGGCTTGTCAAAATACAACACTTCTCCTTTCTTAAAGTTCATCAAGCCAGTTCTAAATTATACCCCAAAGCGGTCATCACCAAAATCACGCCCCCTACAATGATGCGGTACCATCCGAAAGCGGCAAACCCGTATTTCGTCACGAAGCTGATAAAAAACTTGATGGCCAGCATAGCAACAATGAAAGCCACCACATTGCCTACTACCAACGCTTCCATATTTGCCGTAATGATTTCCGTCCCGCCATCCATAAAAAGCTTCGCCATCTTATACACCGTAGCCGCGAACATGGTAGGCACAGCCAGGAAGAACGAAAACTCTGCGGCAGCTTTGCGGGTAAGCTTCTGAGCCATACCGCCTACAATAGTCGCCATGGAACGTGACACTCCCGGAATCATCGAAATACACTGAAACAAACCGATGACAAAAGCGCGCTTCTCTGTCATTTCAGTCTTTTCGCTTCCGTTTCCGAAAATCTTATCGCAAAACAACATGAATACGCCTCCCACTATCAGCATGACCGCTACTACCGTAACGCTTTCCAGCATCGCATCAATCATATCGCTGAACAACAGTCCGAGCACCGCGGCAGGAATGAACGCAACCAGCAATTTCCAATAAAAGTCATACGTATGCAAAAAACGTTTCCATGCCGGTGCACCTTCGGGGGCAGGCGTATGGTTCAGGCGGAAAAAACGTTTCCAGTACAAACACACTACCGACAGGATGGCGCCAAACTGAATGATGAACGTAAACGCCTTTACAAACTCGGTACTTTCCACTCCCAACACGTTTTGCGCAATAATCATGTGGCCTGTAGAGGAAACAGGCAAAAACTCGGTCAGTCCTTCGACAATCGCTATGACGATTGTCTGCAATAAATTCAAATCTCCTTCCATCAGTTATTTTCGTTTTGAGTTTCTTCCGCACCATCTTTGGGCTTGCGGAGTATGCCATATATCATAAAAACAAATCCCAAGAAACAAACAACCGGTGCCACCTTGATACGGCGCACACTAAAAATGTCTGGTTCGAAAACCGTTTCGGTGGAACCAGGTCCCGACATCAGCAAAAAGCCAATGATAATCACGACCATACCCGCCGCCAGCAGCAGATAATTGGTCTTGTCAAAAGCAAAGTTCTTTTTATCCATTCCGTTTCTATTTTTCAAGATTTAGTTATAATACAACTCATTTGTTTTCATCCGCAAATAACGGTTGATAGACACCAAGGCACAAAGCGTCGTTATCACCACACCAAACAAAAACACGACTCCCATCACGGTTATCATCACTTCGGGCGTCACTATCGCCAATAAATCAGGCTCGTAACGCACCAAGGCGTACGCTATCACCGCCAGAACCGTATCGGCCATTATACCTGCCAGAATGCCTACCCACGCATTCCGCTTCAGGAAAGGACGACGGATAAACGCCCAACTCGCCCCTACCAGTTTCATGGTATTTATCAGGAAACGCTGGGAATAAATAGTCAAGCGGATGGTGTTGTTTATCAAGGCAAACGAAATCAGTGCCAGCAAAGCGGCAATCCCCAGCAATATCAAACTGATTTTACGGATATTCCGGTTGACGGCATCCAACAAGTCTTGCGGATAATTAATCTCGATAACCTCTTTGTTCGATAATATCTCATCCTTTATCCAAGCCACACTGTCCGAATTGGCATAATCGGCATTCAGCCGCACCTCTATCGAAGCGGTAAACGGATTATAGCCTAAGAATTCCGCAGGGTCGGTGCCCATCGCTTCCGATTGCTCGGCAAGAGCCTGTTTCTTCGAAATGTAATCGGTATGCTTCACGTAGGGTTTGGCGTTCAGCTCTTTTTGGAAACGCAGGATGTCGGTTTCTTTCATGTCATCGCTCACCAATACCGAAAAAGCGATATTCTCGCGCACGTATACAGAAAGATTGTTCGCCGCCAATACGAAAAACACGACCGCGCCCAGCAACAGCAACACCAGCATGGTGCTGATACTTGCCGTAATGAACTGCATGTCAATCCATGCCCCCGACCTTCTGCTCATGCCTTCACTTTTTTCTGAAACACATAAATCATCGAACTGCTCCGTTCTTTCTTCACCGCCGAAGCCAGCCCTGCCTCTATCCCGCTAAACATTCCTTTCACGAAAGGCAAACCGCTGTTCCGGTATCTTTCCGAAAGCATCGACACATAAAACGCATCAAACGGCATCGGATGCCGCTCTACCAACGTGAACCCGTGTTTGGCTCCAAACTGCTGCATCACCGCCGGAGCGAAATGCCACAAATGACGAGGCACATCGTATGCCGCCCACCTTTCTTTATAGTAACGCGCGTCGAACGATGTAGGGTTAGGTACAGCCACCACTAAAATGCCCCGTTCATCCAATAAGGAATAAAGCCGTTCCCACGTCTCGTTCAGATGCTGCAAATGCTCCATCACATGCCACAACGTCACCACGTCAAACGATTTCTCCTCATATCCGCCCAAAGCTTCCGGCGCATCTACTTCCAGCCCGAAACGCTCACGCGCGAAAGCCCTTGCCTGCGGACTTTTCTCGATGGCGGATATCCTCCAGCCGCGCTGGCTCATGAAGTGAGGGAAATACCCTGTACCCGTACCGATATCCAACAAGCGTCCCCGGCTCAGCCCGCAACATCTTTTTATCAGATGAGCCTTGCGCCGGAGCATGTATTGCCTTACGTAGTGATACAACCGGTTGGCAAGCCCTTTGCGCGTATCGGTATGCGAAATGTAATCGGGCGACTCGTAATAGCGTCCTATCTCGCTTTCATCGGGCACGTCTTGCGTAAAAAGGAATCCGCACGACATACACCGGCAAATGTCGAACGGTTCATTTGTGGCGTAATGGTCGGTGCAGGTCATCACCTTCTCGAAACGTTTGTTCCCGCAAAGCGGACATGTATCTATGTGCAACTTGTTCACTCTATTCCCTAATTTGGTGCAAATTAACAAATAAATCAGTTAGGAATCCCGTTTCGTTAAGCTTCTTTAAGGATATTGGCAAGAAATAGCGATTGGCAAGCCGCTAAACCTGCCTGACCGCTCTATTTGCCCCGCCAACGGATATATACTTCGGGAGCGGTTTCACATATACTGAAACTGCCAACGAAGATATATTCATCGGCAAAGTCAGTATATATTCATCGGCGGATGCAATTAATTGGGCAATTATGACTATTTTTGTACCCGAAATCATCAAGAGAGAAAACGTATGAAACCATATCTATATCTTTTATTCGCCCTGCTGCTTACGGCGTGCGGAAGCAAGCCGAAGGCCGAAGATAAAAAGCCGGCCATTACCGTCAGCATCGAACCTTTACGGCATTTTGCCGAAGCCATTGCGGGCGACCGCTTCCGCATAGTCAGCCTGGTGCCCGAAGGAAGCAGCCCCGAAACCTATGACCCTACCCCGCAACAGATGGTCGCGTTAAACCAAAGCCGTGCCTTCTTGCGGGCGGGATACATCGGATATGAGCTTACCTGGACAGACAAATTGAAGCAAAACGCCCCCGACGTGCCTTTCTTCAACCTTTCGGAAGGCATCACGCTGATAAACGAAACCAAAGAGGAAGCCCATGCACACCACGGCGGCGTAGAACCGCACACGTGGAACTCCGTGCGCAATGCATATACCATCTCCGCCAATATCTGCCAGGCTCTGTGCCAAATCGACCCGGAACACAAAGAAGAATACATGACACGTTTTACCCGGCTCGGCACTTCGCTCAAGCAAACCGACGAAAAAATCCTTGCTTGCCTGGAGAAAGGCGAAAAAAGTTTCCTGATTTACCATCCTGCCCTTTCGTATTTCGCACGAGACTACGGACTGACCCAAATCAGCATCGAAGAAGGAGGGAAAGAGCCTTCGCCCGCCCAACTGAAAGCGTTAATCAACCGGTGCCGCGAGCAGCATGTGCGAGTTGTCTTCGTACAAAAAGAGTTTGACACACGCAATGCCGAAATGATTGCCCAAGAGCTGGACGTCCCTATCGTGACCATCAACCCGCTCAGTTATAGATGGGAAGAAGAGATGCTACACGTGGCACGTGCCTTGTCGGAACCCGCAAAACAACCCTGACGCCGTATGCAACCGCTTATCCGACTGGAACATATCTCGGCGGCATACGACCGCAAAACGGTGCTGGAAGACATCAACCTTAGCGTCGGCGAACAAGACTTCGTAGGCATCATCGGGCCTAACGGAGGAGGGAAAACCACGCTGGTCAAGCTCATGTTAGGATTACTCAAACCCACAAGAGGTATCATCCGTTTCTACCGTGAAGGTAAAGAAACACCCGAAATCAGCATGGGCTATCTTCCCCAATACACTACGATTGACAAGAAATTTCCCATATCGGTCTACGAAGTGGTGCTTTCGGGACTGAACAAACAAAAGTCGTTGTTACGCCCGTTCACTAAAGAACACCACGAAAAGACCCGCACCATCATTGCCCGCATGGGACTGGAAGGGCTGGAACAGCGTCCCATCGGCCAGCTGAGCGGAGGACAATTGCAACGTGCCTTGCTGGGACGTGCCCTGGTGTCGCATCCGCAAGTGTTGATTCTCGACGAACCCAATACCTACATCGACAAGCGTTTCGAGAAACGCCTGTATGAATTGTTAGAAGATATCAACCGCGAACATACCATCATGCTGGTGAGCCACGATATAGGCACCGTGCTACACCATGCGAAAACCATAGCGTGTGTCAATCATACGCTCGATTACCTCCCCCGTACAGAAGTGACCGATGAGTGGATAGAAACGTTTTTCAGCCGTTAAGCATTGGATATTAAAAAAAGAATCCTTATCTTTGCCATCCCGAATGGGGCATTAGCTCATCTGGCTAGAGCGCGACACTGGCAGTGTCGAGGTGACGAGTTCGAGTCTCGTATGCTCCACATAGCGTCCGCTGGCTATTCATTTAGCCAGCGGACGCTATGTTTGTTTATATATATTAACATTCCCGTTCCTGCGCTTTCACCCGTTCAAACGGGCTCATTCCAGCTAAATACCCACCAAAAGCGTTCCATTTCCGGAAATGGGACGCTTTTGATGGGTAAAAATTCGTTTATATTAAAAATTTCTTTTAAATTTGACAATACTTTTTAAGCCATCACCCTGATTCACACTTCAAGATTCTTTTGAAACAAATATATATTCATACCACTTAAGTCAGGACAAATGAATGCAGTAAAAAAAACAATGCGATTGGCTTTATCTTTGTTCATCACTATGACAGGGATGTTTACTTCATGCGTAGAAGATGAACAAGCACCGTTCAGCGGCGGAGAAGATAGCGGATTTTATGTGCAATTACCCGGTTATGGAAGTTTCATTTACGGGTCGGAAGTCTTATTGAAAGGCAATATGCTTTCAGAAATCAGTAAAGTATATGTAGAAAAGGCAAACACCGGAAATAGCGATGGAACTTCATCCGCTAACCAGAGCCGTATCGAGGCACGGATAACGAACAAGACAAATAACGAACTGACCTTTGTGATTCCGGCAGGGTCAGCCACGGGCGAACCCATGATTTATTACGAACGCGGTGGAGAAACGCATCCGCTGAACGTATTGCCTGTCTCAGAACCGTGGGTGTTTCTGTACGAGGAAGAAAGAGTGATAATACTTAGCGGCGAAGAGCCTTTGGCCGACGACAAAATCTACTTTCAATGCCTGAAGTATGATGAAGATACGGGAAATGTAACGCCTGTGACCGGCGAGTGGATAGAATCGTCTTTCGTTTACTCGGAAATGTATGGATGGACGGTAGAGATGGTGTGCCTGGGAGCTACGTATGTGCGTTGGGTGCACCGTGGCGAAGACATCTTGCTTTCCGGCGTTGTGAATATCGAACCGCGTCATTGCATCCGTTTCCCTCAAGCAGACTGGTATTATCAAGGAGATGAAGTGACCCTGGCCGGCGGCCTTTTCGAAGAAGGAGACACGATTACACTGAACGGCGTTCCGGCGGAAATCGTTTCGATAGATACGACGGACGATGCGCTGACGTTCCGCATACCCGAAAATGTGACGGGTTACCAGTCGGTAAACTTATGCCGTTACGGCGTCGAATATAACTTGGCAGAAATAGTTGTATACGAGAGACTCTGATTTTATTTCATTACGTAAAAAAGAAATGCTATGATTATGATAAAGAAACTTGTTCGCGCAGTAGGGATAATAACCTTGTTTGCCTGTACGTTGCCGATAGCAGCACAAGATATAAAAGACGCGAAAGATACAAAAGACAGCCAGGTAAGGGTCCGTTATTCTGACCTGATAAAAGAATACCAGAAAGACATGAGTTGGCAAAAGATATGGGGCAAGCACACCAGATACATGAACATCGGCTACGTAAACCAAAGCCTGACCCGGAAAGAATACGGCGGAGGGACATGGAGAAGCTATTTCGGCTTCCATTACGGTTTCGGACGTACTTATTACCTGCATAAGAAACCAATAGCGGGCATGATAAAGTTCGGCATCGACTGGACTTATTGTGACCTGAACCTCGCGAAGTATGAAGACACGTTCGGCTTCTTCAACGGAGATGCCGAAGATATGGGCTATGGCGACTATTATTACGAAGAGGGTCATCTACCTTCATCACCCGAACTTAACGGAAGTGTAGAAATGAAGAAAATGCAACAATACGAGTTCAGTACACAGATAGGCCCCTCTGTGACAATCAATCCGGTCAGCTATCTGAAAGCAGGGCTTTATTTCCGAGTGGCTCCGTCTTATTCCCTGTTGACCATACAAGATTCATACGGAAGTGACCTCCTCCATAGCTACGGAACATTCTTCACCCTCGGAGGCTCAGTCTCTTACAAAGCGATTTCTATCGGCATCGAAGGCAGATGGGGAAACACGAAGTACAACAACATCGACTTAGGAAACCTAGAAGAGGAAGAATCCTGGAACGAAAATACCAGCATGGGCGATATGTTGCGGGGCGAAAACGATAAGACCAAGTGGAAAACCGGATCCATGCGGTTTTATATCAGTTTCCGGATGTAAATAACCAATCAAAACAGATAGAAAGATGAAAACCATGAAGGAATTATTGTTTCAAGCCGTTCCCATACTAAAACGTATAGGAATGTGTGCAGCTATGGCACTGGCTATGGCTGCCTGTAGTGACGATTCGGTAAAAGAAGAGGTTAATCCTGACCCGAATCCCGACCCTACACCGGAATATCCCAACGAACCTGTGGTAAACGAGAATGTAGAAATGGTAGCACAAATGGTTGCCGGATTTGTATACGATGCAGATGGGAATGCGCTTTCCGGCGTGACAGTAACAACTGGGAACCAACGGGTTACAACAGACAATAGCGGTCTGTTTTATTTTCAGGAAATTGGCTCTGTAAGTGGCAGAGGAGTGTTCCGTTTTAGCAAAGACGGGTACTTCGACATTGTACGCTCGTTCGACCAAACTTATGAGCGGTTCGATGTTGTGATGTATCCCAAAGGAAAAAGTACCATTACGGCAAGCGAGTCTTTTACGGCTACGGAAGGCAAAGACGTGGAAGTAAGCGGCATGAAAGTAGAGATTCCCGCGTCTTCGTTGGTCGATGAATCGGGAAACGCGTATAGTGGCCAGGTGCAGATGGACATGATTTACATGGATCCCAACAACGAACATTTTGCAGATATGATGCCGGGCGGAGACTTGTCGGCTATCCGTTCGGATAACTCTTCCGTACAATTGGTTTCATACGGTATGGTAGGTGTGAACCTGACCGGAAGCGACGGAAAGAAGTTGCAATTAAAGGAAGGAGAACAGTCTACCGTAACTTTCCCCATACCCGAAGGCATGGGCGATGACGCTCCCGAAAGTATGCCGCTTTGGCACTTCAACGAGAACGCCGGCATTTGGGTAGAATCGGGAGAAGCTGTGCGCCAAGGCAATGAATATGTAGGTACGGTGGGGCACTTCTCTTATATCAATTTGGATGGTCCTAAAGATCCAGGAGAAATAAGAGTTCTCGTATATACAAAAGAAGAAGATGATGACTACAAAGATTTAGAACCATTACCTGGCGTAAAAGTTCATATTTGGCAAAGTGCTGGATATACGGATACGAAAGGCTATTTTGGTGCAAAGGTACCAGCAGATACTCCTATCACAGTATCTTTAGATGACTCTAAATTACCTATTGATGTATCACCTTATACATATACAGTAACAGTTGCTCCAAGAGAAATCAAAACAGATACTATCATCATAACTGTTCCTTCAGAGGGAGGTGTATTAGCTCTCCCCCGTATCAAGGCAAAAGTTGTGAATGACCAAGGATTTGTTTCCGTTTCCGCCCGCGTGGATTATGACTTCCTCGGAGTTCCACAAAGCAATTCCATGATCAGTTTGGATGGTTCTGTCAATCTATATTATAAATATAACAATATGGGGGTTGGCACTGTCTCGATTACAGAGTTGGGAACAGGTAAACTATTGTATATGGAAGAAGTGAAGCTAACCGGTCTTAATATTGATTTGGGAACCATCAACATCAGTTCGGATACGGGATTAGGCGGTGTATTCCATGTCAATTATGTCACTCAAGCAGGAAACCATAGGTCTACATCCATCAATATACCGCAAATAAACTCAACATCAGGCATTATGGTGGTGGATGATATGTTTCTTGCTACTTCCTACGCCGAGGATTCTGAAGATGCAATGGATGTGATATTCTCCGGTTATTCATTTGACCGTACAGACTATCAGAATGTATTCGCTTACGTCGAAGAAGGTAATAAGGGATTTGATAGTGAATCTCTTACAGCTTCCATAGTAGAAGAAGAGGAGAATTTATTCCGAATACAGCTTTCAGGATTCGGAACGTTCGCTGATGGAGATACACAAACCTATGATGAACATGCAGAACTTGTTTCTGCCGAAATCGTCATGCCATTATTGTTCGCAGGCAAACAGAATACACATATCAGTTCTTTGGCTTCACTTGACTTACCCGATTTTACGCCGGCAAGCCTTTCCACTCCTGATATGGCGATTATGGGAGAACGTGGCACCATGTGTAAACAAGGAGGCATGTTGTATTATCGTAATATAAGTTATCAAGATTATCAAGCATTGGTAGAAAGCATCAAGCAAGAAGGAAAACTATCCTTAGTTTATGATGATAACCTACCAGAAACTTATGGAGAAAGTGTTTTCATGACAGATGATAAAACCATTACGGTAAGTTATGATGCCGGAGGCTTGGGCGACATTTTCATTGACGACCCTTCTTACGTAATGAGCGTCATGATTATGGATGGCATACAGGATGAAGTCGGTTTGTTTTCACGAAGCGGAAAACAAATCAAGAAATTCCTGCCTTTCTATCGCCGGACTGACAAAAGGAACGTAAGGAAATAACCTCTCTTTTCCACCTATTTCCGCCCCGCCCCTCACGTAGTTGCGAATCCCTTTCCATATACGTGCGGAGCGGGGCATAATTATTTCACAAGGCAGGAAGAAACATTCCGAAGCCAAACAGTAATGATAAAAAAACGAAAAACTACGGGGTACGTACCTGCGCTGTACTGAAAATCACTATCTTTGCGCCGATTATGCAAAGTCTATAAAAATAAACCTTAGAATGAAACAGTACAACAAGATTAACAACTTGGTGGGCTGGCTCGCTTTTTTGGTCGCGGCTATTACCTATTGCATGACTATCGAGCCTACCGCCAGCTTTTGGGACTGTCCCGAATTTATCACCACCGGATATAAACTGGAAGTAGGCCATCCACCTGGCGCACCGTTCTTTATGCTTACAGCCAACTTGTTCAGCCAATTCACCAGCGACCCGTCGCAAGTGGCACGCATGGTGAACATCATGAGCGCATTGATGAGCGCGGCGTGTATCCTTTTCCTGTTCTGGAGCATCACGCACCTTGCCAAGAAGCTGATTTGCCCCGAAGAAAAAGACATGACCACCGGAAAGCTTGTCGCCATCATGGGGTCGGGACTGGTAGGCGCGCTGGCTTATACGTGGAGCGATACCTTCTGGTTCAGCGCCGTCGAGGGCGAGGTATACGCATACTCCAGCCTTTTCACCGCCGTGGTATTCTGGCTGATACTGAAATGGGAAAACCGTGCGACAGAGGCGCATAGCGACCGTTGGCTGATTCTGATTGCCTATCTGACGGGCTTGTCTATCGGCGTGCATTTGTTGAACTTGCTTTGTATTCCGGCGATTGTACTGGTATATTATTATAAGAAGAACCCGCACGCCAACCTGAAAGGAAGCCTCATAGCGCTTTGCGGCTCGATGGTATTGGTTGCAGCCGTGCTTTACGGCATCGTGCCGGGCATTGTGAAGATAGGCGGATGGTTCGAGCTTCTGTTTGTCAACGGTTTCGGCTTCTCGTTCAATACCGGACTCATTATTTACATCATCCTGCTGGCGGCAAGCCTTGTATGGGGTGTATACGAAAGTTACACCGTGCGAAGCCGCAAACGGATGAACATTTCTTTCCTCACCACCGTAGGCTTGCTGGGTATCCCCTTCTACGGGCATGGGACGAGCAGCGTGATTATCGGCATTATCGTGCTGGCGGTACTGGCACTCTATCTGTTCGCCAACCTTCCCGAGAAATACCGGGTCAGCGCACGCACGCTCAACACCTCCCTGCTCTGCTTGATGATGATGGTGGTGGGCTATTCTTCGTATGCCGTCATCGTCATCCGTTCTTCGGCAAACACACCGATGGACCAAAACTCTCCCGAAGACATCTTCACGTTAGGTGAATATCTGGGACGTGAACAATACGGCACACGCCCGCTCTTTTACGGACAGACGTATGCCTCGAAAATGGCACTCGAAGAAGTAGACGGAGGATGTGTTTATGCCATGACGGAAGGCGCACCAGTCTACCAACGTAAGGAAAAAGAAAGCCCGGATGAAAAAGACAGTTACGAAGTAGTGCGCCACAAGAGTGAATACAAGTACGCGCAAAACATGATTTTCCCACGTATGTATAGTTCCGACCATGCAGCCGCTTACGAAGCGTGGCTGGGCGGAGTAGAAGGACGCCAGGTCCCCTACGACCAGTGTGGAGAGATGCTGATGGTAAAGATTCCGACGCAATGGGACAACATCAAGTTCTTCTTCATCTACCAGCTGAACTACATGTACTGGCGTTACTTCATGTGGAACTTCGCCGGACGTCAGAACGATATACAGGGACAGGGCGAAATAGAACATGGCAACTGGATTACCGGTATCCCGTTCATCGATAATAAACTGGTGGGCGACCAGACCTTATTGCCCAGCGATTTGAAGAACAACAAGGGACACAACGTGTTCTATTGCTTGCCTTTGATATTGGGACTGATAGGTTTGTTCTGGCAAGCCTACCGGGGCGAACGGGGCATCCAGCAATTCTGGATTGTGTTCTTCCTCTTCTTCATGACCGGGCTTGCCATTGTGCTCTATCTGAACCAGACTCCCCAGCAACCGCGTGAGCGAGACTATGCCTATGCAGGTTCGTTCTATGCCTTTGCCATTTGGATTGGTTTGGGAGTAGCGGCTATCGCCGAATGGCTAAAGAAGAAGTTAGGCGAGAAACCGTCGGCCATCCTTGCCAGTGTGGTATGCCTGCTCGTGCCTTTGCAAATGGTGAGCCAGACATGGGACGACCACGACCGGAGCGGACGCTATACCTGCCGCGACTTCGGACAAAACTACCTGAACTCGGTACAGGCTGAAGGCGCCCCGATTATCTTCACCAACGGAGACAACGATACCTTCCCCTTGTGGTACAACCAGGAAACTGAGGGCTTCCGTACCGATGTACGTGTATGCAACCTGAGCTACCTGCAAACCGACTGGTACATCGACCAAATGCGCCGTCCGGCATACGATTCGCCTTCCGTGCCTATCAATTGGGACCGCATCGACTACGTACAAGGACACAACGAAGCGGTTTATGTACGTCCCGACGCGATGGAAACCATCAATAATTACTACAAGCAATATCCCGAAGAAGCGAAGAAAGAGTTCGGCGAAAACCCGTACGAACTGAAGAACATCCTGAAATATTGGGTACGCTCGCCGAAGGAAGGCTTGCAGATGATTCCGACGGACAGCATCGTCATCAAGCTGGACAAGGAGGCTATCAAGCGTTCGGGCATGCTGGCACCCGACTCGATCCCGGAATACATGCACATTTCGCTGAAGGGTAAACGGATATTGTATAAGAGCGAACTGATGATGCTGGAAATGCTTGCCAACACCAACTGGGAACGCCCGATGTATATGGCTATCACCGTAGGTTCGGACAATCACCTGAACTTGACCAATAATTTCCTGCAAGAAGGTTTGGCATACCGCATCACGCCGTTCGATAACGCGAAGTTAGGACGTCGTCTCGACTCGGAAAAGATGTATGACAACCTGATGCATAAGTTCAAGTTCGGAGGCATTGACAATCCGGATATCTATTTGGACGAAACCGTGCTCCGCATGTGCGACACACACCGCCGCATGTTCGTGCAATTGGCTTCCCAGTTGATTAAGGAAGGCAAGAACGACAAGGCGAAAGAAGTGCTCGATTATTGCGAAAAGGTCATCCCGAGTACAACGGTACGTCACGATTACATCTATAGCAGCTCGAAAGAAATGGCGGATGATTACGCGAAGTTGGGCGAAACCAAGAAAGCGGAAAACATCCTCTGCCAGTTGGCGAAAAACTCTGCGGAATATGCCGCCTGGTATATGAGCCTTGACGATATGCGTCTGGCAAGCTCGTACGAAGAGTGCATACGCCACTATACCATCTTGGACGATGTTTGCACCGCACTTGAAAACCTGAAGGACGAAAGCGGCAAGCCGCTCGAATCGGCAACCAGCTATCGCCATCAGTTCGACCAATTATACAGCATGTTAACAAGCCGTGTAGGAAAAAACAATCCGGCCCACGAATAATGATGAATAGTGAATAGTGAACAAAGAATAACGGCTTATATGAACGTTATGCACGATTCTTTGTCCACTATTCACTATTAACTGTTAACTATTAACTGTTTTCAGAAATGCTTATCGAACAACCTCCCTTATTGCTTCGGTGGATTTATCCGCGTGCTTTATGGCGTATGGATAAAAATGAAAAAGCCGTCTATCTGACTTTCGATGACGGGCCTATCCCCCATATCACACCTTGGGTACTCGACTTATTAGACCAATACGGCATCAAGGCTACCTTCTTTATGGTGGGCGACAATGTACGTAAACATCCCGAAGAATTCCGTATGGTAGTAGAACGCGGCCATCGCATCGGAAATCATACCTTCAATCATATCCGAGGCTTCGAATACCTGAGCCAGAATTACCTGGCAAATACCGATAAGGCAAACGAATACCTTCATACCGACCTTTTCCGTCCGCCTCACGGACACATGCGCTGGGTGCAATATCATGTATTGAAAAAGAAATACCGCATCGTGATGTGGGACCTCGTCACCCGCGACTACAGCAAGCGGCTTACCGGTCCGCAAGTGCTTGCCAAGGTTAAGAAATATGCCCGCAACGGTTCCATCATCACCTTCCACGATTCCATCAAATCGGAACCTCGCCTGAAGTATGCCCTTCCCCGTGCCATCGAATGGCTCTTGTCAGAAGGTTATACATTCAAGGTGTTCTGATTCTCACCTACCGGATAGTTAAACGATATTATAACCAATAGGAAATGAATTGCGGAAAAATCCATGCGTTTTTTTTGATTGAACACAGAGACACAGAGGCACAGAGATATAAATAGAGAGAGATGACAAAGCCCTGTGTCAACATGTCTCTGTGTTCCATTTTTCGCAAACCAATTTTGTTTTATACCCTAACAGGTCACTCCGCAAATCCATACGGTTGTCCCATACGGTGCATCAGAGTCTCTTTCCTACACCTATATAGTTTCACTATAGTTTATATATACTGAAACTCTTGTTTCAGTGCATTGAAACTAAAGTTTCATCTTGTTGAAACTCTTGTTTCAGCATATTTAAACCGGGTATGAAACAAATTGCCTGCAGCATTGGTCCAGACAGGCCTTTCGCGCTTCGATGCCTCAGCATTTCATACAATGAGATGCAGTAGTAAAAAATAAGCGGAAGACTCTTCCGTATGAAAAGCCTCCCGCTCTGTTTATGTGAATGAAAAACGGCTTGAATGTACTTATTTAGGTTGCTTGCCAATATACGCCAAGATACCTCCGTCTACATAGAGGATATGGCCGTTGACAAAATTGGAAGCGTCGGACGCCAGGAATACAGCCGGCCCCATCAGGTCTTCGGGAGTTCCCCAGCGGGCAGCCGGAGTCTTCGAAATGATAAACGCATCAAACGGATGACGCGAGCCATCTGCCTGAGGTTCGCGCAGGGGAGCCGTCTGCGGCGTAGCTATATAGCCCGGGCCGATGCCGTTGCACTGGATATTATACTCTCCATACTCGGAAGCGATGTTACGGGTAAGCATCTTCAGTCCGCCTTTGGCAGCCGCGTATGCCGATACCGTTTCGCGTCCCAGTTCACTCATCATGGAGCAAACGTTAATAATCTTCCCGTGTCCTTTCTTTATCATGCCGGGAATAACGGCTTTCGACACAATGAACGGAGCGTTCAGGTCGATATCAATCACCTGACGGAACTC
Source organism: uncultured Bacteroides sp. (assembly GCA_900546355.1). Classification (GTDB taxonomy): domain Bacteria; phylum Bacteroidota; class Bacteroidia; order Bacteroidales; family Bacteroidaceae; genus Phocaeicola. Next base: position 7,948 of record URCM01000004.1, on the reverse strand, counting down.
GTCTACCGTCATATCGCACATCGGAATGCGCTTGATGATGCCGGCATTGTTTACCAGAATGTCAATCACGCCCAACTCTTTTTCTATTTGTGCCACGAGAATTTTTACTGCTTCTTCGTCGGTCACGTCACAAATGTAACCTTTCGCGTCGATGCCTTTTGCCTTATAATCGGCAAGCGCTTCGTCCAAGTGCTTTTGCGAACGACAATTAAACGCAATCTTGGCACCTGCTTGCGCAAACGCTTCGGCAATGGCAAAACCAATGCCGTACGCACCTCCCGTCACGAGGGCTACTTTGCCTTCCAATGAAAAATTAACCATCATGTTTTGGTTTTAATTATTAAGTTAAAAAACTATCCGTATCGGCTTATTCCGTATGGTTTGTGGGCACGGAGTCCGGTAACGCCCACAAATATACGGATTTATTTTTTACTGTGCCAATATTTCACATATCTTATCTTGAAAAAGACGGGCTTTTCTTCCACTCATCACATTTTGGTTAATAATAACAAAGGCAAGCATATCCCCGTTTCCCGCCTGCACGTATCCGGCAAGCGAACTCACTCCTTTTACCGTACCGGTCTTGGCATGCACATTACGGAATGTTTTTTCCTTCCGCATCCGATAGCGAAGCGTGCCGTCTACTCCCGCAACGGGCAACGCTTCGTAAAATGGAGCAAATATTTCCTGATGGGAATAAGCGTATTTCAGGTAAGCGAGCATCAGGTCGGGCGATACGTAATTATACATCGATACTCCGCTCCCGTCCACAATGCTATAATCATCGGGGTTCTTCCCTATCGATTGACGCATGAACCGCTTCACCACCTTTTGAGCGTCTTCGGCTCCTATCCCTTTATTTTCTTCACAGATAGCCAGGTGATAGAACAATGCTTCGGCGGAAAGATTATCGCTTTTCTTCAAGGCCCGTTTTAAAACTTCTTCCAACGGCCGGGACACCTTATATAATAAGGTAGCCTCTTCGGGACAGACCCCGCATTTCATCGAATCGACGGCTATATGTTCCTGCATCAACTGATAACGGAAAGTATGGATAAAAAACGCTTGTGAGGCAAACATGTTCAATGTCCGCCCGCTGGCACGACTGGCATTACCCGTAATATGGATGGTGTTGCCATTGTATAGCCAGTCGCGCGTGATTTCCAAAGGCTTGATGTGCGGGATATGACTCACGGCACGATTATCTATCTCATAATAATCGGAACGCGGAAAGACTTCCACTTCGGGCCGTCTTCCCTTCGGACCCGGTTTTACCGATACGTTTACGCATCCCCTATTCAACATCAACGGAGACAGGTAAGGCTGGAACGCATTGGGGGTATCGTCCCATGCCCAGCCGGTTCCCCAGTAAAGGGAATCCATCGCCGACACGTCCGCCACCAGGTTTCCCTTGATACGGTTGATGCCTGCACGGTGTACCGCATCGGTCAGCCGGTGCAAATCGTCTTCCATAAATTCAGGGTCGAAACCGCCCACTACATACAAGTTGCCTTGCAAAATGCTGTCTGCGCCGATGGTTCCTGTATAAGCCAAACGGGTATCGAAGGTGTACGATTCACCCAGCCGAGCCAAAGCCGTGACCGATGTAATGACCTTCTCGATAGAAGCCGGACGGTAAAGTTTTTGGTCCTGATACGTATAAACAGGTTCGCCTTTCGTCAGATTGAACACTGTAATACCCACTTCGGAAGTGCGCAAAAGGGCGGCCGACGAAACCAACGAATCAAGCCGGGCGGTAATATCCTGTCCGTAGAGCCGGAGGATGCCTGCACAAAGCAATAATAGTAAGCCCAGTTTTCTCATAAACAACTATTCATAAATTCATTTTCTTATTGGATGAATTCACCGCAAGTCTCTAAACAATTCGCCTACCGTGGGATGCGGGAATACATACCGGCGGAAAGTGTCCAACGTACATCCGTCTTCTACCAGCATACCACCCAGCACGATGAGTTCGGAAGCCGGATTGCCCAGCATATGAACGCCCAACACCTTGTCACCGGCATCCACCAATACCTTCATCCATCCGTTCTCACCCTCGTTTTCGGCTACAAACCGCCCGGAATAAGTCATCGGGAACTTGATGGCCCGATAGGCGGTACCGTCCTTTTGCAGGGCTTCTTCGGTTTTGCCCACCGATGCCACTTCGGGATGCGTGTAGACCACACCCGGTATGGCACGGTAACTCATCCGTTCCGCCTTGCCCAGAATGGCCCCTACGGCTATTTCGGCTTCCCGCACCGCCGTATGCGCCAAAAGGGAAACACCGTTCAGGTCTCCGCACACGTACACGTTCGGTACAGAAGCGCGAAGCTGTCCGTCCACCTTGACGCAACGCCGCTCCGTATATTCCAACCCCAGGTTTTCCAGCCCGAAACCTTCCGTCACCGGACGCCGTCCCACGCTCAAGAGCAATCGTTCCGCCGCGACACAATCCTCTACACCCGCCGACTCGTAGCATACGTACATGCCCGAATCGTCTTGCTTCAGCTGGGTGACCTTGGCTCCCACCTTGAAAACAACGCCCCGCTTGGCGTATGCAGCCCGAAGCAACGAAGCGATTTCCCGGTCGATGCCGTTCAGTATTTCGTCCATCATCTCGATAACGGTCACGTGTACTCCCAAATCGCAGAAGAACGAAGCAAACTCCATGCCGATAACGCCTCCCCCTACAATCACAAGCGATTGGGGAATCTCCTTGTTGTCGAGCGCTTCGCGATGCGTCCAGTATGCCACTTTATCAATGCCCGGAATGGGCGGGACAACCGCCTGGCTTCCCGTGCAAAGTATCAGGTTCTCGCATTCATACGTCTCTTCCCCGCAACGCACGGTGTGCTTGTCTACGACGAATGCCTCTCCGCTCACCAAGGTGACATGTGCCGCCGTGAGTTTCGCCTTGATGCCCAGCACCAGCTTGCGCACCACCTTCGACTTGCGCGTTATCATCTTCGGCAAATCGCACGTAACTGCATCGGCACTTACATGATACTTGCGGGCGTTCGCGCACATATAATAAAGCTTCGATGCATATAGGAGCGTTTTCGTGGGAATGCAGCCTTCGTTCAGGCATACGCCCCCTACGTTGTTCTTCTCAAACAAGACCACGCTCAGCCCCGCCTTGCCGGCAAGTTCGGCGGCGGTATATCCGGCCGGTCCTCCTCCGATAATCGCTACTTGGTATTTCATGGTGTTTTTCTTTATCAGGTTAATCTATTCTTCTACGTATTCCATCATCGGGTTCGCCTCCTTCATGGCATCGATGAAAGCCTTCCGGTCTTTCGGGTCGAGGGTGGCATGTCCCTTGGTATGTCGCAACACGATTTGCTGGCTCTTCCACGCTTTTTTGCGGTAAATCAGTTTCGATATGCCGTGAAAACGCGCCACGCCCGTAAATCCCCGGCGGAGCCATACATCCCCGTTGTCCCTTATCTGGATGCGGCTCAAGAGCTGGTCCAACGTCAATCCCAACGGACCCAGCAAGCCGAGCAAACCCCAATAATTTTCCCTGTCCAAGCAGAGCCAGACTATCGCCAATGCCAGTACCACGATGAGGGAAACCCACTGGTACGAGATTTGCCGGACTCTAAATGATTTTGCCATAACACTTTTGTTTTTATTCTGTATTCGGTTTATTATCTGCATTCATTTTCTTTTGCACCCATGCCATAAAGTCCCCGGCATGGCGGGGAGATACCTGCACGGCGTTTTCTTTCCCTTCTTTCCGATAGGCGATTTCAATCCGCTCCACGGACAATGCCGGAGCGAGGGAGCACGACTTCACCCGCCTCATGCCTGTTATCGAACGGATTTCGATTTCGGTGTCCGGAACAAAACGCCCGCTTTCTATCCGCAGCCTCCCGTCTTCCGTAAGGATATAGCACGTATGAATCAGCATTTCAATTTCGAACACCATTGCCACGGCCGTCAGAATCATGAGGACCGTGTGATGGAACCAAAAGAAATCCAAAAGCAGGAAAGCGGTAACGCCCATGAGAAGCCAATACCACCAGTCTACTTTCGAATGGAATGTCCTGTACATTATCTTGCTCATTTTCGTATTTCTCGGTGAAGATAGTAAATAATTTAGAGAAAACGGCAAGTTCAGCCGAAAAAAAGAAGAGAGCGGCATACGGGCATAGGAGTTTTTTTGTAGTTTTGCATCCAACATATACGTTTTATCATGATAAGGAAATTTGATTTTCTCGTTATCGGTTCAGGTATTGCCGGAATGAGTTTCGCGCTCAAAGTGGCGCATAAAGGTTCGGTGGCATTGATTTGCAAAGCCGGGCTGGAGGAAGCCAATACCTATTTTGCACAAGGAGGAATCGCTTCCGTGACCAATCTGAAAGTGGACAATTTCGAAAAACACATTCATGACACCATGGTCGCGGGCGACTGGATAAGCGACCGCGCCGCCGTGGAGAAAGTGGTGCGCAACGCTCCCGCCCAAATCGAACAACTCATCCAATGGGGCGTGAACTTCGACAAGAAAGAAAACGGAGAGTTCGACTTGCACCGCGAAGGCGGGCATTCTGAGTTCCGCATCCTGCATCACAAAGACAACACCGGGGCTGAAATACAGACCAGCCTGATAGAAGAAGTGAAACGGCACCCGAATATCACCGTCTTCACCAACTTCTACGCCGTGGAAATCATTACCCAGCACCACTTGGGAATCATCGTCACCCGACACACACCGGGCATCAAATGCTATGGCGCATACGTGTTGAACGAAGCTACGGGTGAGGTAGACACCTTCCTCTCGAAGGTTACGGTAATGGCTACAGGCGGATGCGAAGCGGTGTACCGCCATACCACCAACCCGCTGGTAGCTACCGGAGACGGCATCGCAATGGTCTACCGTGCCAAAGGTATCGTGAAGGACATGGAATTCATCCAGTTCCACCCCACCGCCCTGTATCATCCGGGCGACCGCCCCAGCTTCCTGATAACCGAAGCCATGCGGGGTTATGGAGGCGTGTTGCGTAACTTAGCGGGCGAGGAATTCATGCAGAAATATGACCCGCGCCTGTCCCTGGCTCCGCGCGACATCGTGGCCCGTGCTATCGATAGCGAAATGAAGCAACGGGGCGAAGACCATGTTTACCTGGATGTGACTCACAAAGATCCGGAAGAAACGAAAAAACATTTCCCCAATATCTATCAAAAATGCCTAAGCCTGGGTATAGATATTACAAAAGACTACATCCCTGTAGCACCTGCCGCACATTATCTGTGTGGAGGAATTAAAGTAGACCTTGACGGACAATCAAGCATCAAACGTCTATATGCTTTAGGAGAATGTTCTTGTACTGGCCTGCACGGAGGAAATCGCTTGGCTTCTAATTCGCTTATTGAAGCTATCGTATATGCCGACTCTGCCGCCAAGCACGCTTTAAGCGTACTCGACCGGTACGATTTCAACGAAGATATTCCGGAATGGAATGCGGAAGGAACGATGAACAATGAAGAGCGCATCCTGATTACCCAAAGTATGAAAGAGGTGAACCAGATAATGGAATCCTACGTGGGAATCGTTCGAAGCAATCTTCGCCTGGTACGTGCATGGAATCGGCTGGATATTTTATACGAAGAGACCGAACGCCTCTTCAAACGTGTAAAAGCATCCAGGGAAATATGTGAACTGCGCAATATGATTAACGTCGGCTATCTGATTACCCGTCAAGCTATGGAACGCAAAGAAAGCCGAGGCCTGCATTTCACCATCGATTATCCTCATCCTCAAAGAAACGAACAAGAACAATTCTAACTTTTTATTAAAAAAAGCCTCTTACATTAATATATTCTTTGTAAGAGGCTTTTTTATTGGCTCACAATATAAAACTGAAGAGAAAATATCTTATGTCTACGACTCCTCTGAATGACTCAGATTCTCCAGACGCCGCCGTTTCCTGGTAAGAGAAATAACAATGAAATGGCTCCGAATATGGAACAGATTGCCCGTATCTGTTTTCCTGCCGCACGTCGTGCCATAGCCGCTTCCATGTATAAAATGAAGCCTTGGACGAAGAATCCGTTCAAATAGCCTATGCCAGAGCGTGCGGGAAGACATATCATGCTCCCATCCTTGAGAACGGGATTCGCGCAAACAATTACTCACCCGAAGTATTTCATAGAAGTATCATGCAGTCATCTGCATAGCGGACAAACTTGTGTCCCCTGCGGGCGAGTTCCCTGTCAAGCTCGTTAAGCATGATGTTTGCCAACAGAGGGCTTAACGGACCGCCTTGGGGAACACCTTCCACACTTTCCTCATAGCTGCGTCTGACCATGACGCCTGACGTAAGGTACTTGTGGATAAGCGATATCACACGTCCGTCACGTATGGTGCGGGACAGTATCCTTATCAGCATGGCGTGGTTTACCGTGTCGAAGAAGCCTTCAAGGTCAAGGCACACGCAGTATTTATAACCTTGGGTGATATATTCCTGCGCCCGTTTCAATGCCTTGTGGCAGCTTCGATGGGGGCGGAAGCCAAAGCTGTTGTCATTGAACTGGCGTTCATAGATGGGAGTCAGTATTTGGCTGATGGCCTGTTGGATTACCCTGTCCACCACCGTCGGGATACCAAGCGGACGGTTCTTACCCCCACCCTTCGGGATTTCTACACGAAGGACGGGATTCGGGCGGTAGCTGCCCGATTTCAAGGATTCCACGAGTTCATCTTTGTGTTCTTTCAGATAGCCGACCAATTCCCCGGTCGACAGTCCGTCTACTCCACAGCTGCCGTGATTCCGCTTAACTTGCAGGTAGGCAAGGTTAAGGTTCGACGGCGAGAGGATGAACTCCAATAGGTTTCCACGTTCAAACTGCACTTCCTTGAGGTTGTTTTCAGTCATGTCCATGAAAGTCTGCACCCCCTCATAGCTTTCGCATTCCGTGCTATCATTTTGAGGGCGGCTACCGGTTGACATCGTTATTTTCTGCATTCTTCCCTTCATGGAGTGACTTTCATTTACTGCTCAATTGACTAATGGTTCAGCCCTTCCCCGAGTTGAGTAGAGAAAAAAAATCGGGTACTATGGCCTCTGCTGACTTCTCATGGCAAGCTTTACTCCGTACTACGGAAATTCATCCTCCGCACGTCCATGAGACCTCCCCAGTTAAGAACATGCTCTTTCCATCTTATACCTGCTTGATTTACTCAGGGCATTTCCGGATAGCTATCGGACTTTGATTTGTTTGGTAATCTCATCCATGCCCACCAGCCTTGTATCAAGTTTCTGTTCGTCAGGCCAGATGTTTGCCGCAAGCTTCCTTCAGATTCCAACTCGCGATGGACACCCTTGCTATTGGCTATACACTTCCCGCTATCGGGCGTGTTGCGGACTTACACCGGGTAGAGAATGTTCGTGCTGGGCGAACCAAAAAAATCCCCCTCACCTATATCAGATGAGGGGGATTCCCAAGACGGCGGCTACCTACTCTCCCGCTTGCGCAGTACCATCGGCGTGACGGAGCTTAACTTCTCTGTTCGGAATGGGAAGAGGTGGAACCTCCGTGCCATAGCCACCTGAATGACATCGAAGAACCGTACATGAAGGACAAGCCGGAACAAAACGGAAGGACCGGGGTATACAGCACCCCGAAGGCGAAAGTATCGGGCAATTAGTAGCGCTCGGCTGTGGCGTCTCCGCCTATACACCTGCGCCCTATCGACGTCATCGTCTCTGACGACCCTCATGGAAATCCAATCTTGCGGAAGGCTTCGCGCTTAGATGCTTTCAGCGCTTATCCGGTACAGACGCGGATACCCGGCGGTGCGCCTGGCGGCACAACCGGCAAACCGGAGGTCTGCCCGACACGGTCCTCTCGTACTAGTGTCCGAACCGCGCAAATTTCCTGCGCCCGCGATAGATAGAGACCGAACTGTCTCACGACGTTCTGAACCCAGCTCGCGTGCCAC
>URCM01000003.1 GCA_900546355.1 uncultured Bacteroides sp. | reverse complement strand
TGGTTAGCTCATCTAAAACATTATTACTTTTGATAATACTATTCTTTGGATAATGCAGCTTATCAATAGATTTTGATAATGAACACCAATTCGGCATGATTATAAGTTTAAAGTTGTTGATAATTCGATTTACTGTTGCGGAATTGTACAGGGCTCTCACGCCCTGCACAAATTCCTGTTCCAATCAGATGTCATTCCGGCAGCATCATCGGCATCAGCAATGCCAAGCGTTCCGTCTGTCCATCATCCGTTGACGGCTCTATGATGGCCGCACGGCACGGCTCACTCATACGGAAACGGACTTCCGCCGCATCCATGTTCTCCAGCACCAATATAAGGTTTTCCGCACTGAAACCGATGTTGATGTCATTTCCCTGATAGGCACAGAACACCGTCTCCTCCGCTGAAGTGGAATTGTCGAAATCATGTCCTGTCAGAAGCATCGACAAGCCGGAAAACTTCATCACTACCATACGGTTCGCCTTTTCTGCCAATACGCTGACCCTGCGGATGGCCGACAACAACGTCTGCCTGTCAATGGTCGCCTCCTTGTCGCTGTCGGACGGGATGACGGCATTATAGTTCGGGTATCGCCCCTCTATCAGCAGGGAACTGAAAGAGTCAGTGCCTGTCTTGAAAGCGATGCTGCGTCCGTCCAAGTCCACTTCCACAAAGCCTTCCTTTTTCTGTATCAGGGTCTTTACGATTTTGGCGGCCTTTGCAGACAAGAGAAAACTGCAATCCTCCGCTTCCCCTGCCAGCGGATAGATGTTACGGGCCAGTTTGTGCCCGTCTGACGCCGCGCATTCCACCTTGCCATTTCCGATGGTGAAATTGATGCCGTTCATTATCGGACGAATGGAATCACAGCCCACGGCAAACAGGGAGTGTTCGATAGCCTTGCACAATGTGGCTGTCTCCATGCGGAAATGAATGTCGCTCGGATAGTCTGCGGTCGGATACTCGTCTGCGGCTTGTCCCACCATATCGAAATGTCCGTTCGCATATTGGATGGTCACGCTCCTGTCCTCATCGCCAATAATAAAGGTGATTTCCTGTTCGGGCAGATTCTTCACGGCATCCAGCAGGGTGCTTGCCGTGATACAGACTTTCCCTGTTCCCTCCTGTCCTGTTACATCCAATGAACCGTGCCACGTACATTCAAGGTCGGATGCGGTCACTTCCAGCGGTGCGTCCTCTTTCACTTCCAGCAGAAAGGAGGAAAGGACGGGCAGTGCCGGTCTGTTGTTCATCACTTTGGCCATTGCAGCCAGTTTGCTTGTCATTGCGGTTGACGATACTGTAAATTTCATAATGCAAATGTTTTATTTCCCTGCTTTCGGGCTGTTTGCCCTTGCCCCGGGAAGTTATTTTTCGGTGCAGGATGAGCCGTCCGCCTATGACGCAAACTTTTTGGCAGAAATACGCTTTGCCGCAAGGGAAAGGAAGATTCCTGACACCGGGACAACCCTTGCTATTCTGTCTCTGTCCCAAAAGTTTTCGGCATCAACAGCGGACGACTGAACTTCGCACACGAAAATACGACCGGCGGTAAGGGCACAGGCTAGGGCGGTCAAAAGTCTGTATAACCGGATGACAGTCTGTATATAAGTGGTTGGAAAAGTGGAACTGCCAGGCTTAATTCTCTTGGATAACACTCCATGCTACCAACGGTTTTGCTAATTTTGCAGCCATTTATGCAGGCGAATGAAAATATATGGAAAGATTCATCATCATATTATTGTTAATCCTGATAGTGTCTCTTACACGGTATTGGAGAAGAAAGCTGGGTGGTGCCTATTGCGCCGCCGCAAAGTATGCGCCCACCGTGGAACTCCGCAGGGAATTCAGCCGCAAGGCGGTACTGGCGGGCAACAAGGAAGCAAGGAGGATTTTCCCCATCACCATTGCGAGGTTTGCCGACGGCCATCAGCCGTTGAAAGTATTCAAAAGGAAGAAAATCCCCTGCGTATTTACAGACTATTATTTCCCGTCAAGGTATAACTCATACCTGAGTGAAGCACAAAAGCAGTTCTGCCAATCCGTGCTGGATTTCAAGGACGGCAAGCGTAACGGCATCCGTTTCCTTGTGGCAGGAATAGAGAAATTGAAGCCCAAGCCGGGCACGGTTGTCATGTTCATGCCGTGCAGCACACAGCGGAAATACTGGAAGCGGTTCAAGACGATGGCGGACTATCTTCATGACGAATACCCTGAGCTTGTATGCGGCATATCGTATGTCCGTTATACGGGCGACAGGGAGAGCCTGCACCTGCAAAAGGACAGGGGGAATGCCGAACCGGAGAAAAATTATTTCTTCAAAGAGGACCTGGCGGGCAAGGAGGTATTAGTGGTGGATGACATCCTTACAACAGGGAAAAGCCTGCTGGATTTCAGGAAGGAGGTGGAAGCGGACGGAGGCAAGGTGGTGGGTGCCGTTTTTGCAGCCGAGACGTTCAGGATGCCCAATACATTCTGGTGTTATTTGGATGCGTTAGGCTGGTCTGAGGATGATGCGGGGAAATATGACCCCAAACCTAAAGATGCCGTTCTTGATTACCCATACCAACGTCGTAAATGGGGTATTTATGATGATGAGCCGGAAGATATTGATTGGATGCCCGACAGAACGATCCTTCATGGGAACAGCATGATTAACTTGTGGTATGGCAAGAGGAAAGGCAAGTATGTCGTGGTAAGAAAGGAACTCTTGCCCTTGGATCCGGAAAGTGACGAGCCATGCAGCGACGACTTGTCGGAATTTGACTTGCGGATATGAGACATGCCGGCTTTCACAAGCCGGCATGCCCATAAACAGTGGTTCGGTTTGATTGTGAATCCCCTGTCAAGAAAAAGACAGAACAAAAGCTAATCAGTCGTACTTGCTGCAGGAATCATCAGCCTTACACAGGCATTGCGGTTGGCTTCCGTGGGCTCGTAATCGTCAATGCCGCCTGCTGAAACCGTTTCCATCATATCGGCATCCACACCACGTTTTCGCAACTGTCCGGCCATATATGCGGCACGCCTTTGCGACAGGCCGTTGTTGATGGCGTCATTGCCGGTGGCACGGTCTGCCGCGCCGGTGATTTGGATGCGCAACCCGTGTTTTCTTGTAATCCGGGCGATGCCGTCCAGGTTAACCAACTGCGAATTGTCCGTAAGCCTGTCGGTGTTCAGCACGAAGAAGAAATAGATGGGCGGGCCGATATACCTGCCGTCTACAAGCAGGGATGAAGCAATGGAATCGTTGCGGTGGAGTGAGCCGTCACTGCCATCATTATAAATGGAAGCCTTGCCGTATGCCGTATAAACGGTGTCCCCGCCATGGGTAAAAATGGTGTCACCCTCATGCTTTTCCTTGTCCGTTCGGGCATTGCGCAGCCTTGCGCGGAGCGAGTTCAACCCGCTGTAATTGTTTTTGGGATAGTCGTCTGTCATATCCTTGCCGCCTAATTCGTTTTTCATCATAGAAAGCCTGTCCCCATACTTGTCGAGCAGTCCTTCCAGCTTCAATATCTTCTCAAATTCGGCGATAATGCGGGCGTTCATGCCATTCCTCTGCCTGAGCCGTTCATTCTCGCCGCGCAAGCTGTGGGCATATCCGGTCAACCGTCCGTTACGTTCGATGTAAGGCGAGGCATCAACCACGCACTTCCAGCCTTTCTTGCCGATAGTATAGGAGAACCCGGCGGTCAGCGACAGCATACGGTCGCCCCATTTGTTGCCGGCACCTAAACCGTCGAAGTCCTTGAAAGTGGTGGCGCAGCCAAGTTCAGCCGTAAGATGTATGCGGTCGGCCAGGCGGTACCGTCCTTGCACTCCGTAAGAAACCGCAAAGGGGTAGTGTCCGAGTCCGTCATTGTGCAGGATGCCCAAGCCGGCGTAAGGAATCAAGTCCCAACGGAAATCCTTTTTGGAGCATGAGAGACCTGACAACACGTTCCACATCAGGTCGGCATGTAGATGCTGGAAATCTCTTGTTTCAAACCATGCGTCCTTGAACTGCAAACCTTGGAAAGCAATCCGTGCGCCGATGGCCGGCGTAAACCACTTGCCTGCGGAAACGGACAATGCAGGTTTCATGCGGTCAAAGATGTCACCGCAGCCGAGCGGCGAACCGACAAATGCCGACACGCCGCCGGACACGTTCACAAACCAGTTGCCCCGCCAAGGGGAAACCTCCACGGCATTCTCCAGAAAGACCGGCTTCAACGGCAGAGACAATTCTTCCCACCGGGGGAGGCTCTCCCACCGGACAGTGTCCGCCACGGGGACATCGTAAGCTCTTGCCATGAGCGGCAGAGACAATACGGATAGCAATAAAAATCTACGAATCATATTATCTGTGTATTTGTTTTTGTCTTGCAAAAGAAATGATTCGCCGCGTCTGCAAAGAGGCTTTCTTCCTCTTTCAACTCCCGCTTAACAAGAATTTCAGTCACGGCGATTTACCATACTGTCAATCATACTATAAGTCAGATATAAGTGATGACAAAAAGTCTCTTGGCCTGTCATTTCCTGCGGACGTTCTTGCCTCCTTTGGGCTTCATCATCCGGCTTGCCTGTATCAGGCAGCGTCTTGCCCAGGCCCGGTCGTCCTCGTCCTCTTTCCGTCCCCAAGGCAGGTCATTGTCACCACCCCCGCCGCCGTGGCTTTCGGCAAATGTCGTAGCCAGGTCCACATAGTTCGCAAAGAGATAGATGGCACATTTGAAGATGTCTTCGCCCCGCTCGGCCACATCTTTCAGGAGCGAACCGTCAAACACGCTGCGTCCGTTATCATCCATTGCTGAAAACTGTGACCGGAAGTCTTTCAGGATGTCTCCCAGCAAGGCGTCCGCCAGCCGGTAACGTACCTGATGTTCCAGGTCGTAAGTGGCCGCTTTGAGGTCTCGGCGGTATTCCACCGCACGTTCCCGTGTTTCTTCCTCTATTCTACGATACTCGGTGAGTTGTTTGTTTGCATCTTCCAATTTCTTGCGCTTGTCGGTGAGGTTGTCAAGCACTTTCTCCAGTTCGAGGTCGAGTCTGCTTATCTTTTTGCGCAATTCCTCAGAATCGCCACGTCCTGCTTTCAACTCTTCCGCAAGGGCTTCCATCTCGGCAATCATCTGCTTCTTTTTCTCCTCTAAGTTGACAATCATCGTACCCAGTCCTTTCACCCGTTTCTCTGCAAAACGGATGTCGGCAAGCAATTCGCCGAGCAACTTTCTGTTGTTCTCAATCTGTTCCTCCATGGTTGTGCATTCCTCGCTCAACGCACGACGGTATTCCTCCGTGGTCCGGTGTTTCGCACCAGTCACGGCGATGCTGTTGCCGCGTTTCATACCCCACTTCTCGTTCACCTTGGCAAACTCGTCATGGAGTGCGAAGAAACGCTTCTTGGACTCATAAATATTCCCTCCAAAAACTTTGTTGAATGAGATTTTATTCCGCTCATCCACCGGCATCACGGTGCAATGCACATGAGGGTTCAGTTCATCGAGGTGTACATAGAAGCCGATGACGTTTTCCTCGCCCCAGTGTTCACACGCAAACCTGTACACATCCAGTGCCCAACGCTCTATGTCCTTGTTGCGGCGGATATGCGAATTGTCAGCCCCGTGCGTGAGGTCCACCCTTTGGTTGCCAAAGGCTATTTCGTGCATCCTCTCCCTTGAGCCGCCAAAGATGATGTTCGCCACGGTGCGGTACTTCGGTTCGCATAATTTCGCATTCGGGTCGGTGATGCCACGCTCACGCAGATTATCGGCCATACGTCCGGTGATAGTCCTTGACTTATCAACCGGCTGGATGATGCCGCCTTTCACAACCTCGAAATTGAGGTGCTCGCGGCTTCGGTCATAATTGCCATGCTTCGTTACCCAGTCCCAACCCTTTTCCGTCCAATTGCGCTGGTGCTCGTCGCTTTGGGCCACACTCATACCCTTTCCGGGTCTGATGTCCAATACCTGTTTGATGCCATTTGCCATAATTCAGTCTGTCTTTTCAGCTTGCTGCCGCCCCCGGCGGTTCCTGCATTTTGCCCTTCCGGGGCAAAGTGCGTATTAGGCTACGCAGGCTGAGCCTGTCTTCGTGGCAAGCCCTGTCGTCAGGGTCGGAGGTCAAGACCTCCGTTGATACCCATCCGCTTTGTCGGATGCCTTGTTCATGTCTTGGCAAGACCCGATGAGAGGGGAAACAAGCCGCCTTGGTTTAGTATTTTCCCGATTCTTCCGCAGGCTTGGTTTCCCCGTGTGGCGTATGCTCATTGCGGGACTTATCTTGCGTTATAAAGGGGAGATAATGCCGTAGAATGATGTCGGCGGTTTCATCGCCGTTACAAGTGACTTGCGCTTCTTGGGAGTTCTCAGCCTCGATGAGCCGCAGTCCGGCAAGCGTCAGCCGCTGAAGGAAACGCACAAGGTCTTTGCCGCATTCTTCCATGAACAATTTTTCAAGGGCTTCGTTCACCTGTATATCGGACTGAATGATTCCCGTGCGGTGGAGGATGATATGCGCGACCAATTCGTGCAGACGTTCGCCTGTGGATGTTTGTCGGTCGGAGCGATTGCCTGTCGGTTCGGGCACGAACAGCCTATCCGTTCCGATGATGAAATGTGCAAGCATTTCCACCACTTCTTCGATGGTGAGGTAGCCACACAGCCAGCGGTTCAAAAGCAGTTCTTCTTCCGACAATAAAGGGGTGTGTATGTGTCCGTCTTCTGGCAATACACAAGTCATCGTGAGGATGAAATACCCACTGCGTCCCGTAACCTTGGCGACTCCCGATTGTTCCAATTCCGTGAGGAATTTGCGCACCGTGGTACGGTGCCAGTTCCAATGCTTGGCAAGCCCGCTGACCGTCAATGCCGCTTGTCCTTCAGGCAAAGGTCTGGCAATGGCAGGGAACTCTTTCTTGTTCCCGACAGCTATCTCAACAAGATTGAGGAACGCGGCCATCTTTGAGCATTTCTCGCCCGATTCGGGATTGAGGTATGCGAGCAGGTCTGTGTCGATTTGGATGCGGCACTTAGTCGTTTTATTTTCTTTCATGCGTGATTTGTTTTTAATCGTTATCCTGTTCAATCAAGTCAGGCCGGATGGCAGGGAAAGGCTTTTCTGTAAGCAATCTTTCCATCAGGCGAGACTTCCTACTGCCATTTGTAGTAATCCGCCACAATGTCATCTTGAGATTCCAAGTATGCTTTAAGCTTATCGGATGAAGCCGTGCGTACAGCCCGCGAGGGATAGAACACAGCACCGGACAAGACAGTGCCCAAGGTAACGCCAAGAGGCAGCGTATGCGGAACGAAAACCAGAATAATTGCTGCCATTGCCGACCAAAACAGACGGTGTTCCCGTTGCAGGAAATCGAACGCCCCCTCCGTGTTCTTATGGGAATACAGGGCCAGGCAGGCAATGGATGACAAGGCCAGTTCATAGACATTTCCAAAGACATTCAGATGGTAGAAGTGGAACACCATGAGTGTGGCGAGCATTCCCAGCGTGTAGCATCTGCGGAAGCTACGGCTGTAAGCCATACGCAAATAAAATTGGATCATGGAAGGACGCCTGCTTTTATACAGGAAAGGAAGGGCGGCATAGGTCAGCGTGTAAAATATATAAAGGATGGTGATAAGCATCGTTTTATTCTTGTTTTATGGTTATAGTTCAAGTTCCAGACTGATGAGTTTGTCAGAGGCAAGGAGGATGATGTCCTCGGCGTCCTGTATGGACAACTTTCCCGAATTGTATCTTTCCTTGAACGCCGGTTTCCTTTTCAGCGAGTTCACTGCCCGGTCAAGCCGGTATTCCGGGATGTTCCACACATGGCCTTTCGGATAGGTGGCGTGAGTCCGTTTTGCAAATAAAGAAAGCATCCGGCAACGGACCGGCTGGAGACTGCCACCGGACAGAATCATGAAGTTGCCTTCACGTTCGGTGTCCAGCACGTCCACCCATGTACGGTACTCGTGGATGATGGAGGCAAGCTGCCTGTACAGGGTGTCTTTCATAGGCAGATGAAATCTTTAAGCAGTTCTTCTTCCTTGATGGCGTACAGGAGTTTACCACCCTTCATGGACCGTAGAAGTTCCTCACGGAGCTCGCTGCCCATGACTTCCAGCGAGTCGTACAAAGTCACGTACATCGTGTCACACTTCACCCGGTCGTCGGCCTGTGCGTTCATCTTGAACATATGCCCGAAACGGGGATTGGAATAGGCGCAGCAGTGTTGCCCGAAAGGGGTGTCGGGACTTGGCACATGGTGGTAAAGCAGCACCAGTTCCATCTGGTCCTCCAATTCATCAACCAGTTCTTCCATCGGGTACGCCTTTGGCAGGCTGAACGTGAGCAGGGCATAATCATCATATATTTCCGCTCCATGGAAAAGGGGTTGAGCTATTAACGCCGGCATCTCCAGGGAGGCCAGTGTGATAAAACGGTCAATCTGTTCTTTCTGCATTATATCTGGTTTTATTGTTGTCAGGATAGGTAAAACATGAAAGTCATCCGAGAATAAACGTTTCGATGAGGAGTGCGGGCAGTGCGTTGATGTCGAAAGGGCTGCCATCCACTTTCAGCTTGCCTAAAGAGCCGGGGGTCTTGACGGCAAGTTCTTCCAACAGATGCCATTCCCCTTCATCCATGAGGGCATAGGCAAGACCGTCGAAAGTTATCCACGGCTGCAGGATCATCCAGAGGTAGGCCGCTGCCTGTCCGTCATCCTTGATACGGAGAACTTCCATGTCTTCCACACAAGCCGCCGCATTCTGCAGCAGCCTCCGGTTATTACGCATGGTCAACAGGATGACGGCCTCCGGTTTTTCGAGTACGGGCGGCACCGAATCGGCCAATCCGATGATACGGCGGATGACAGTTCCGGTATTCCTGGTGATGCCGCCCATCGGTATGTCCCCGCCGCTTATGACAGGCAGGTGATGAAGGAATGAACGGAACGCCACATCTTCCTCCATGAGAAATCCAAAGACTTCCTGCCGGTTATGGATACCTTTGCGCAACACATCTTCCAACAACCGGTTGTAGTTGCGCACCGCCTCCTTGCCGCTTCCTTTGTAGATGCCTGCCGTCCCGGCTTTGCGGTAGAGCCTGTGGACGGAAGAGACCAACCTCATTGACACAGTATCCGTCTCAATGCTGTTAAGGTTTTGCACCACGGTAAGGTAGTCGGTCAGGCGGCGCGGGCGGCTGTCTATCAGGCGGCGCATTTGTGAACGTACAGAGTCGTTCCAGACAATATGGTCTTTGGAGACATGGGCGGTGTGGAAGTCTGCCGTATCAGGCGCAGAACCGTCAGAAACAGCCTTATCGATGCGTTTCCACTCTTTAACCAGAGATATGAGTTCTTCTGTTCTGACCTCATTCTTTGTCTGAATTTTGTGCAAAAAATCATGACGTATCGTCTTTGCCTCTTCTGCGGTAAGGTGCGTATCCTTGTCTGTGGACTGACATCCGCAGAACACGAAAGCTGCCGCCATGAATAGCATGTAGCATAAAGTATGATTTTTAAGGGAAGGAAAGATATGCCGTTTTTGCCTCTCCCTATACAATGTTCTGCCCTGCCACCGGTCCGGCTTCCCGGCTTTAATTTTTTGTTCCATCGGTTTTGTTTGAATTTTGACGGCGCAAAGTTACTGCATGGAAAACATACGGCATCAAGGATGTATGAAATGTTACTGATTCTTAAGCTATCACACTCATAGTATGATTTTTGTAACTGTCTGACAGTCTGCTAACTGATAAGATATGCCATAAAAAAGACTGTCTGGCTGCTTGTGCCGGATTCTGTTTTCTGCTGGCCAACTTTGTAAAGAATCTGCCGGTATATCCTGTCGGTATGATAAAGTGGCTATGCAATTTCCCAAGTGTACAATGTGACAGCGCATCACGGATTATAAAGACAGGCATCAAAGCGCATTTTAAGGAGGACAGGTATGTTTTTCTCAAGAAAAATCATACTTTTGCAGCAGAAATGTACACTTACAGGAAAACAGCATGACGAAAATAGGATATTTGGCTTATATTCCCGGATATGCCGACAGGGAAGAAGATAAGTTATGGATGAAAAGGTTCGGATGTGATGACATCATTGAGGAACAGCCGGAAGAGAGGCGGTTCCGTCTGGGTTTGGACAAGCTGCTGGCAAGCATCGGAAATGGAGATACTCTGGTCATTTCCAAACTGGCCCATGTACTTAAGGGCTCCGGACAGTTGTCATTCCTTCTGGAGTTCTGCCGAATAAAAGGGGTACGCCTTGTCTCCCTGCGTGACGGCATAGATTCCAATGACGACCTGTTTCCGGGAACCGGGACATCCGATATATTGTCTGTCATCGCCAGACTTCCTGAAGATTTGAACGCAATACGCAAGTGCGCCCTGCGGAACGGCAGGCGGACGAAAGGGATAAAGGTACTTTCACAGGCAACATACGGAAGGGCGGAAAGACATAAGCTTGTGGTAAACATGTACCGGAGCGGCTACACCATCGATGACATCTGGAAGGCCAGTGGTTTCCGGAGCCGCAGTTCTATCTTCCGTGTATTGAAGGATGAAGGGGTGGAATTGAAACGTGTCCGCGGCAGGGCGTCAGGCAAATAAACAGGAAAGGGGAACGGGATGCCGCTGTTTGGCATCCCGTCAATTACTTTTCCATGTTCAAGCCGTTTGTCTGCCGGTGACCGGGGCATGAAGGATGACCTCTTTCAAATGCGCAAGCCAGATGTGGCAGCCGGGCATGAATTGCCTTTCATCAAGCAGGCATGACAAGGACTTGCCTTGCACTTGGACGCACAACCGTTCCCCATCAAGGCTGACTTTTGTGATATTCCCGCCGTATGCCTGTCCGTCCTCATCCATCCAGCCAAGCCGGATTGCCGCATCAACAGGCATAGCTTCCAGCCGTCTGTCTTCCAGCAGGTGTTTGACCGCCTGCACGGCATCCCGTTTCAATCCGTCAAGGATTTCCGCTACCGATTGGGTAGCCTTTGTCCTCATGTCCGTCATTACTGCAATCATTATTCTTTTGGGTCATGAAAGGGAACCGGTGCTTCCGGCTTCATACGACATATTTTTCCCGTGCGGTTCTTAACCGCCCGGTCAATGACCTCGCCAAGTTCCATGAAATACACTCCGTCCTTGACATGTTTCGTTCCGGAATAGTTCTGCAAATACACCCCGTAACAATCATGTCCTTCCAACGCCACGATGACATTGCCGCTGAACACCTTTCCATTGACATGGAAGCGCAAGGCAGCCATGCCCTTGTATTCCATTGCCACGAACTTGTCAATGTGCCATGACCGGATGACACCTATCGGAGTCACGGCTACCAGCTGGTCCCTGATGGTGTCGGAAGCCCGAAATACATAATCTTTTTCCATATTCTTTTATCCGTTAGTTATACCATTAAATCTTAATCCTCATAACTGCTCACGCTGAAGCCGCTGCCGGCGTAAATATCTCGGAACGCCCGGACAATGGCACCAAACAGACGCTCGTCCTCAGCGTATTCCACGTACAGCTCGTGTGTCCAGTAGTCAAAGCTGAAATCCGCCAGTTCACCGGAATAGCGGTCGGTCGTATGATAGACTGCGACAGACACATAGCAGTCCGTTTCGCTCTCCAGGTGTACCAAATGCCCGTAGCAGTTGAACTCCATGTTGTTTGACGGGCTGGTGGTAATCTTTTCCACCAGTCTGTGAATGTACTTGTATCGTTTCCTGTTCATAACGCTTCCATTTCTTCTATGCCCACTGTAAAACCATAGCCGTCTTCCGTACGGAACTCATACAACCGCTCCAAGTCGTGCAATACTTCTCCTTTGCAGAAGTTCTCACTTGCTTCCTCTATTTCCCTGTCCATTGCGGCTTTCGCACGTTCAAGAGTGGCATATAAGGCGTGGCAATCAGATACGCAGTCGCTTTGTTCAATCAAGGTGTAAACCAAATAAACAGTGTTTCTTTCCATAGTCCAATGTATTTTAAATGTAAGGGATATAACGTCCGTTCTCTTCCAAGTAAGCCATGATGTCTTTTGCTTCCTCATGCGATGCAAGGTTGCGGTCATCATAACGTCTTTTATCATCAGCCATCACGATAAGACACTCCTTCAACAGCTTATAGAGGTTCTGCTGCAAGGTCGGGTGCATCAGTGGAATAGAGGCGGCAAAGGCTGCATAGTCAAAGCCGTAGTCGTTCAAAGCATCTTCCACCTGCATGGCAAGGCGGTACTCTTTCATCTCTCTGAGGTTTTCAAATTTCTTGTTCATATCCGTAGATGTTTAAGTGAAACTTCTTTCCCTATCATCGGCTCCTTCCCCGAAGCCATGTTTGGGATTTACGGATGCTTTTATCCGGGCATCGATCATGCTTCACCTGACGCTTTTTCTTGCCGAATACGCTCCGCAGGAGGAAGATTCCGCAAGAAATCCACTTCAAAGCGTGACAGGTCAAGTGCGATGCCCGACATTTGCAGCTGGAAAAACAAACGGTGAGGGGCAAGGGCGGAATGTGATGCGGACAGGTCTAAAAGGAGCAATGACTGGCTATGAAGGGGATAAGGGAATTAGGCAAGTATAATAGGAATATAACCGGGAAAAACAAGTGCTATAAATGGCCAACGCTATAAGTGGAATCGGGCTGGTCAGCCCTTGCAAGGAAGCCGTGTCTGACCTCCCCACATGGGTTTCCCTTGTCAGAACCATTCGGGATTATCCTTCCTTAGTTCCTCTACCAGTTCTTTGTCGGACAAGGCAAGGGTATGTGCATCGGTGAAGAAGAAAATCTCATCGTAGATGTCCGATGCGTCCTCACTGACAAACCCCTCGTTCTTGTCCTCAAAACTGCCGGGCTGCAAAACGTCAAGTAGAGCCGTGCTGCCTATAATCAGACACTCGCCTTGGTTGTCTTTCACCATGCGGCATGGATACTTCACACTGCCAAATTTGATTTCTGTAATAATCATACGTTTGTATTGTTAAATGGTTAGTATAAGTTGGTTATATCCAATCCCATGCGCTCCGCCCTGCGGCAAGTGTAGAACGTGCCGCCTTTCGGCTCGCCATTGAAATAGGCGATGACATGGCAGGAAAGGTTTAACATATAGTCATTGCGCCGCAGGTAGCAGCCGTCAAAGTAGGTTTCACTCAGGCACACCACGTTGTCAGCCTTGCCGAGAATGGAACGATACCGCTCTTTGTCCATAGGATTGAACTTGCAGGGTTGCCCACGGAAAGGGATGACGGCTGTCAGCCGGATGTCGGGACAGTCGGCTTTCATCGCCAGCAGCGTTTCAGCCGCAAGCATGTCAAAGCCCACCGCCATGCCGCAGAGGAAGTGTCGGATGCCCGAATGGTAACAAGCTGTGATAGCCTTTCCAAGTTCTGTTTTCAACCGCTGCTTGTCATTATAGCGGATAAAGCGGTGTCCTGTGAACGCTGCCGCCTTTGTGGTGTCAATCTGTATCATCATCTTACCTTGTAGAATGTCTTTGCCAAGAATAAACCGCCCAACACGTTTGCCCCACACGTTTCCAAATTCTCGGCTGTGGTGGCGTAGGATATGCCTTTGGTGATGATGTCGTCAAAGAGCAACACATCCTTTCCCTTGAAGAAATCAGTGTCATAGTCTGCCATTTGTGCCGTACGTGCCTCGGCTTCATCCTTTCGGTGTTCATGGACTGCCAACCTACCAGCCGACACTTGCATATGGGGAAAGCCGTTGATGGCATGGGTAAGTTCACACACCCTTTCCGAAAAACGCTTGTAGCGTAGTTCGTTTTTCTCTTGCGTTGATGCAGGTACGCAGGTGAATACGATGCTTGTGAGCCGACTGCCGAAAAGCTCTTGCAGGTGTCTGGCGGTCATTAGGGCTACTTGTTCGTATGCCCGTCCGTCCTTGAAGTCCCAAATGGTCTGCCGGTCAGCCTTTTGCTGCTCGCCCACGTTCTTGATGCGCACCGGGTAGTATTTCATCAGCCACACCATTACCTTGTTTGCCTGTCCTGTTATGTTCTTGTCCATTTCCATTGATTTTGAGGGTTTGACTTTTTCCCTGTCCTCGACTCCTTTTCAAGCCTGCATCGGGGTTATTTTTCTGCATCGTCAATAGGCAAAGGACAATCAGGCAAACCCGGTGGTGGAAATACGCTTTCCGGGCAACGGAAAGGAAGATTTCCGCCAACCACCTCTGGTGGCTTGCCGGATTTGCAAGGATTGGACGCAGCTTGTTAGTTTTGCAGGAAAATAACCCGAAGCAGGTGCAGGAACGGAATAGAATCAGACTGGTATAAAAGGTGGGGTATTGTATAAAAGTGGGGGTGCTAAAACTGGACTATAACAGTATTCCGGCTTGGGTGGGTCAGATAATCGCCCGCAAGGCAGACAATAGAGGACGCTTGTTGGCCGGGAACAGGCATACGAGGTTGTTTCAGCAAAGCTGAAGCTCCCGTGTACCTGCCAAGGACAACGTGTGTCCGTCTGCCCTCCTTGCGTGGGTCTGCCCAATGGACAGACGTGCGCAGGGACAGGCCACCGCTGATTGTTCCGGGTCGGGAAGCCGGATATGTCTGGTATAAAAGGAGATGGCGCAAGCCCATATAAAAGGCAGGGAAAGATATAAATGGCGGGAGCCACAGGATAAGGTGGCGACTGCACACCTATATTATATAATAGAAAAAGCAGCTTGTCTGCCCGGCGGCTTGGGCTGCAAACTAAGGTTTTGCTTTGGCAAGCAGAAAAATCCCCTGCCATGTTTCTCAACAAAGCAGGGGAAAAGTGTCAAATATGAAGTCGTTTATGCTGCCGGTACTGTCACAGGCTCGGTTTCCGGTGCAAATTCGGTGGGGCGTTCTGCTTCTTCAAGAGTACGGTCGATGCGCTCCTGCAATTCCTTGCACTCCTGTTTGAGCCGTTTCAGTTCCTCTTCCTTGCTCCAACGTCTTGCCATCACTTGTTGCAAGGTGATGATTTCCTCCTCCAAGTGTTTCTGCCGCTCGGCTTGGCGTTCCATCAGCTTGGGTATGTTTTCCAAGGTGGTCTGTGGAAACATTGCAGCCGCCGCAAAACTCGGTGGCAACGAGCCGGACATTCCACACTTGTATTTCAAGCCGCTCTTGCCCTCCACGAAAAACGTGTTGCGGTCAAAGCTGCCGTCAAGACGGTACTCGCTGCGCACCAACAGCCGTAAGCCGTTGTAACAGCCGATGGGCGTAAAATCGCCACGGTGTTTTCTTGACAAAGTGTGCAAGGCTCGCCCTGTTTCCTCGGCTGTCAGCTGCGAGTTGCCGTTTATCTCAATGACGTAATTCCCTCTATGGGTGTTGAAATATTCCCAATCCTCTGTCATGCGCCCGATGTTACGCTTGCTGGTGTCTATCTCTTGGCGGTCGCCCTCTGCCTTGCGCTCCGCACGGTAACGCTCCTTGTTGAAAGCCGCCTGTTCCTTTTCCAACTGCATGATTTTATTGTCGAGCTTCGCCTTGTCCAAAAGGTCGGTGTTGCCCGAAAGGATGGCCACGAACTCGGCAAAGTTCATGCCTGTGTCCTCGTCCATGCCGTCCTCGTCTATGCGCCGCACGGCAATCGTGCCGTTGTTGATTTGGTTGATGAAAAGCTGCTTGTTGCGCAAGAGATTGAACTTGTAGGCATCCAATGTCTTTTCCGTGCCGTAGATGATGATGTCAACCACATTGCCGCCCCACAACTTCACGGTGTTGCCTTTGCGCACCGCCCGACCGTTGCGCTGCTCCAAGTCGGCTGGCCTCCAGGGTACCTCCAAGTGATGTACCGCCACCGCCCGCTGCTGGGCGTTAACACCTGTACCGAGCATGGAAGTAGAACCGAACAATATACGGATATTGCCATTGTTCATGCCCTCGAAGATTTTCTTCCTTGCCTTTTCGGTCTTTGCGGTTTGGATGAATTGTATCTCATTGGCCGGAACACCCATTGCCACCAGCTTGTCCTTGATGTCTTGGCAAACATTCCACTCATTCGGCTTGTAGGTGGATAGGTCGCTGAACACGAACTGTGTACCACGGTGGGCGTTCGATTTCATATAATACTCGTAAATGGTCTGTGCGCAGCGTGAAGTTTTGTTTGCTGGGTCATCGCTGAACTGGTCGCCCAGCAGCCGCATATCCAACGCCATTTTTCTTGCCACGTTGGTAGCGATGAGCATCTTCGCCTTGTCCATGTGTTCGGGCGCAGGGGCTTCCAAACCCAAATCTGACCATTCGCCGCTATTGGCAAAACGCACCAACCGTTCAATCATCGCCTCCTGTTCCATGGTCGGTTTGTCCGAAAGGAAACGCACTCTCTTTTCGGGAATGTCAAGGTTTATCATTTCCGCAGTACGGTAGTCTGTAATCTCACGAAGAAACGCCGCCAATTCCGGCACTTTGATATAGGTGCGGAAACGCTCTTTACGCTTGATAGAACCTGTCACGTTCAACTCGTAGTCGGTCGTTTTCTTGGTGAAGATAGCCGCCCATGCGTCAAAACAGCTAACCCGTTGCTTGGCAAGCTCTTTCGGGCGCAAATACTTGAAAAGCACATATAATTCGGTCAGTGCGTTTACCACCACCGTACCCGACAGGAACGTAGCACCCAAGTCCTTGCCTGTGCGTTTTTGTATGTCACGGATGGCTATCAGCAAATTCATCGCACGTTGCGACCCTTGATTGTTGCCTATGCCGGCAACCCTTGTATGGCGTGTCTGAAACATCAAGTTCTTGAAGTAGTGGCACTCATCTACAAATATGTGGTCTATGCCCATCGTATGGAAATCTATGCCTCCGTCTTTCTTCGCTTCGATACGCTGTTTCAGCGATTGCAGGTTTGCCGCAAGGTTCTCTTGCCGTTTCTCCAGCCCTTTCTGCATACGACGGTTACGCCACGCCATGCCGCTTTCTTCCAACACCTCTAAGGAGCGTTCCACATCGTCAAGTTCCTGCTGCATGATGCCGTACATCGTTTTCTCCGACTGCGGTATCTTGGCAAACTGGTCGTGTGTCAGAATAATGCAGTCCCAATTATTATTCTTGATTTTGCTGAAAAGTTCCTCACGGTTGGCAGGGGAGAAATCTTCTTTACCCGGGTAGAGTAACTTTGCCGATGGGTAAGCCTTGCGGAAACAGTCGGCTATTTCATGCACGTTGGCTTTCAGCCCTATTATCAAAGGCTTCTGCACCAAGCCCAAGCGTTTCATTTCGTAGGCAGCCACGCACATCACCATTGTTTTTCCTGCACCGACCTCGTGCCAGCACACGCCACCGCCATTCTGCTTAATCATCCAGATGGCATCTTTTTGAGAAGGGTACAGGTCATCGTAGGGGAACTGTGCAAAGGACAGACCGGGGAATGTCTGCGCCGAGCCATCGTAGGACGGACGCACATAACAGTTGAAACGCTCATTGTAGAGCCTTACCAACTCGTCACGGACAGCGATAGGCTGGCTGTCAAGCCAAGCGTTGAACTTGTCCCTTATCTCCTGTATCTTGGTTGCCACCTCCTGCATGGCTTCTTCATCGGGTACTTTCACCCATTCACCGCCACGCATCACCTCTTTCTTTATTTCGGGTATGGTGTCATGCAGGGCATGGGCAAACAGTTTCTCGCCCGTGTAACCGTGCGAGGCATAGATGTTGTATGCTGCTGGAGAATAACCTTGCAATGATATTACATAGGTGTCGTTCACGTCAAAGTACATCACCTCTGTATCCACGCCGAACAGCTCTTTGGCAAAGTCGGCGTAGACAGAAGCCGGAATCCAACGCTCGCCCATGTTGAAGTCAAGCTCCTCATAGGGTATCAGCTCGGGCGTGACATCTTCCAGTGCCTTAACCGTGCGCTCCGTCCAAGCCCTTGCCTGTCCTGCAAGGCTATGGATATGCCCGGCAAACGATTTGCATTTCTCCACCACGTTTCCGGCAAGAATGCGACCTTTTTCTTCCCAACTGTTTGTTTCGGGATTGTAGAACATTTCGCCCTCCAACGCCTCGATGGCCTCGCCCTCGCTGCTGCCTGTCGCCTGTGTGATGTAATCCATGTTCACCTTTCCGTAGAAGTTCAGACTGTTTGCCAACGCTTCCATGGGGGTAAGGCGGACAGTCGTATCTATCTTCTTGAAAGCCACAGGCTCATGCATGATGTCTGCTTTCATCACCTCGCCATGCACTTGTATTTCGATGGAATACACCTCCAAACCTAAACTGTCAAGCATTATCAGTTCCTTGTTGCCGTTTGCATGGAAGTTGCCCCATTTGGAAACAAACGCATCGTAAGCCCTGTTCAGTTGTTCACGGAGCAAAGGTTGTTCGGCTCTTTGCCCGCTCTCCGTGGTAGAAAGTTCAAAGTATGCCTTTCGTACAGGAAGATAGTCCTTAGCCCGTTCCATGTCCGCTCCATTGACTTTTATAGGATTAAACCATGCGGTCATTTCTGAAAAACGGTCGGCTCGCCTGCATCGGATTGTGCCCAGCTGCCCCTCAAACAACACCAGTGCGCCGTCTATCAACCAACCGGGCATTTCGTCCGTGTAAGGACGTTTGCCTGTGTTTGGCTTGGGTTGTGCCGCTGCCGTGGCTTCTCCGAAAAGGTCAAAGAGGGATAGTATTGCACCCTGCTGTGACTGTGTTCCCTTTTGCCCACCAAAGAGAGAAGGCTTGAAATAATGGGTGAAATTGGCTTTCAATATCTCAGCAAACCGTTGTTGCATGGCATCCCCTGTGCTGTTCCATTCATACTTGCGCACCAGTTTGCCGAATTGGTTTGTACTGATGGCAGAGCCGGTGGCAAGTGTGCTTTGGGGCAGAGTGAAAACCTTGTTGGAATGTTCCGCTTCCAAACCTTGCGATGTGCGCTCACGGCAAGTCTCCAAGAAAAGCCGTTCACGTGTTGTAAGGTTCTGCTTATGACTGTCCTTTTGCAGGATAATAAGGTCACTGCCTACCTCGATGCCGCCTGTCTGCAAGAAAAGTGTGTCGGGCAAGCGCAAGGCGGTGATAATGTGGGCGTGGTGTACCAAGTAATCACGCACAAACTTGTTGCCCGGACTGTCTGCCACGCCCCTTGACGTGACGAAAGCCAGCAAACCGCCCTCATTTAACAGTTCCATCGCCTTGATGAAGAAATAATTGTGAATGGCTTTGAGGGATTGCTTGTAAAGTGTTCCCCTGCGTTCAAAGTCCGCATCGAACACGTTTATCGTTCCGAAAGGTATATTGGACGCTATCACATCGAATGAGCCGTGTTCCAACTCCTGTGCGCCAATGGTTTCAAAGCCTCCAATGACCGTTATTGTGTCGGGTTGCAGGGCTGAAAGTACAAGTCCTGTCGCCAAGTCCTTTTCAAAAGCCGCCTTGTAGGTATCGGGCATGGCAACTGGCAGAAAGCCGCCAATTCCTGCGGACGGTTCAAGAAAGGATTTCATGGGCAGGTCGTGGGCTTGGAATGTGGTTTGTATTTGGTTGGCCACTGCCTCTATGAGAAATTTAGGGGTATAGAAAGCGGTGAGGACAGATGCCTTTATGCTATCCACAAGCTCCCTGTATAGTGTTTCATCGCCGTGTGCGATGGTTTGTAGTACGCACGCAAGATGGTCTAAAGCCTGTTTCATTTTGTCAGACATAGGGGTATTTGTTCCTAAATCCAATACTTCTTTAATGCCTCCAAATCCTGAATACAGGGAAAGGGTTTCTCGCTCGGTTGCTGTCGCAATCCTTTTCTCGTTCCGCACCCGATAGGCTGTTTCGATGGCCGCTGTGTTCGCCGCCAATGCTTGCAATTTGTTGTAATTCATACTATTCATATTTGACAGATTTTGTACTTTTCCCTGCTATCGGCCATATTTCGATGGCCCTTGCAGGTTATTTTTCTGCTTTCGGAATGAGGCGGAATGGCTTTTCGGCAAACTGGACGGCAGAAATACGCTTGGAGTGAAGCCCCAAGGAAGATTTCTGCCAAGGCCGGTTTGCAACGGCAAGACACGCCACATTTATTTTGCAGCAAAATAACCTGCAGGGCATCGAATGGCAGGATAACAAAAAGATGAAAGGGTAGAAAAGGAGACATACTGCCCTAAAACAGTAGAGGCAAAGCAAAATATAAGTGGGATATAACAGGCACGGCTTGCCAAAAGGAACGGACGGTCTGCCGGGCAAACAGATAGGGGAATTTGCCTGTTCCCTGTCAGCGGACTTGTACGCCGACTGGGATATAGGAGTGTTCCCGTTTGCTCATACCGAAAGCCGCGCCGCCGTTCACAGCGGCATGGCTAAGGCACAGAACGTCATTCCTATGATAATAAGGTAAGCCGTGGGCATCGAAGATGGATATAAGAGGAATGAAAACTTTATAACAGGGATATAACAGGAGAACGGCGGGAACAAGGTAGCGACAAGGCGCACCGGGTATCTCCCGATGTGCCTTGCCTGATGGTGATTAAGTGCTTATCCGTTGCCTAATCAGGTTCATATTACTGTTCACAAGGTTAATAATACGGTCGTGGTATTCCGTGTTTTGGTTGCACACGCCACGGCTTTGTACCACGCATAATTTTTTCAAGTCAACCTCCACTGTCTCAATGCGCTTATTGCCGATGGTGGCCGATAATATCAGCGAGTTCTCCTTACGGTAGTAGGCGTTAGCAAATACACAGTGGTGCATCAGCGTACCCTCTTCCGCAATCTCGGCTACGCTCTCCAACACCCTGACATTCAGTGTCCCGTCTGTGATGACTATGCCGAAGAATTTGCCTTTCTGCAACTGATAGTCTTTTTCATGCCGGGCGGCTTCCTCTCGGCGCAATGCCAGAAGATCACGTTCCCTTTGGCGGTTGCGCTGTTCCACCAACTTGTCATGCTCCGCTTTCAAGTCGGCAGGGCAGACATATTTCGGGCTGTGAGTGTCCTTGCCAATTCTCCGCAACAGGTCGAGGGTGTCGCACCACATAGAGCCATCGGGAATGGTGTAGCCGTTGCGCAGGCAGATTTTCACCGATGGCCAATAATCTTCCATACGCATTGTGGAGCACAAGTAATGGCGTAACAACGGGTATTGTCCGGCTTTCATTAAAGTTTCAGCTTTCGGGTTGGCCAGCAATGCCGGTATGAGTTTCACCAGTTCAATGTCGTGAAGGTCGCTGCGGAAACCATTTCTTCGCAAAGTGTCAATGACGCTATGCCTTGGATAAGTGTCAAAAGTGGCAATATGGCGATATATATTGTTGTCTCCCCGAATGGCCATTGGTGAGCCGAAAGAAAAGGTGTCCATATACCGACCCAATATGCGCTGAATGGCGACAAGGGTCTGTTTGCCATAGGTGTTCCACCAATACTGCCCGATTTCCAAAGCGTAGGGGTGGGCTTTGCAGCCTTTCTCCATTTCTACTACTAACAGGAACATGCGCAAGGTTTGGTATTCACCGCACTTGGCAAGCACGGTAAAATAGCTTTTCTGTTTTACTTTACGGACATGGGTATTTCTGACCTCCAGCCTGGCCTTGCACTTCGGGCAAATGCAAAATTCCTTTTGCTGTTCCATGTGCCAGCTATGTCCACAGTCCATACAGGTAGTCCGACCTTTGGGCAGTCGGAGTGCAAAGTGGCTGACGCATTCACGGAATGCCCACGAAAGTTGCGTCTTGGTCAAAGGGCGGAGCTTGCCGCTTTGGGCAAGCACCGCTTTCTCGAATTTGTTGCGTGGTTTCATTGTTCAAAAGCCGAATAAGTTAGGTTCTGAATATTTGGTGTCCTGTGGTTTTGCCGTTGGTTTACTCTTGCGTTGCTGCATTTTGTGCAGTTCCTCGGCTTGGTATTGCCTGATAGCCATCTGTCTTGCCTCGACTTTTTCCTCCTCGATCAATTCAATGTGATGGTTGATTACCACACCGCAGTTGACGGGCTTGCCGATTTCGATGTCATCTTCATCAAAGTAATGGCAAGCGAGCGAATAGACCTCGTTGTCGGTCATGCCTACACATCCCTCATTGGCAAATGCCTTGACTTGGTTGAGTATGAACGTGATGCAATCGTCCATATTCTTGTTCCCCTTGGCATAAGCCACGGCAAAGAGTTCGTCCGTTTTGGCTCTTTCGTCCAAATAGCTTTTGATGGCCTGTTTGAAATGTTCTGTTCCTTTCATGGTTGTCATTGTTTGATAGGTTGGATAAAAAGAATGTCGCAGTCCACTACCTCTGTCGGCAAACCGAAAGCCGGGCAGTGTGAAAAATAGGGTTGCAGGTTGCATTCATCGTCCGTGACGGGCGAAACTACTTGTACGCCCATGTCCTTGTACCAGCGGTCGATGATTTGTTGTTCTTCATCTGTCAGTCCGCTTGCATCTCCATTGACAATGTAGCACAGGCTCCATGTCGGTATTTTTTCGGTTGTCTTTTCCACTTCCATATCTATTTTATTGTTGTTAATCCATTTCTATTTCATCGGGATAAACCTCTATCTCCGCTCCGCTGCTCACTTGGACGATATAGCCTTTGTCGGTCTGTCCGACTATGGTTGCCGAGCGGTAGCCTCTCCACGGAGTTATCAGCCAGCAATGCTTGCCGTACTCCTCGAAATCTTCTCTGTTGTCGTAATCGTACATATTGGTGAATGTTTTTGATGTTATACTTTCCCCTTTCATCGGTTCTTCTTGTCGTGACCGATTTTGGAGTTTTATCGATGCAGCCCACGGCTATCGGGAAAGCCTCATGCGGCGGCTTTTCTTGCCAATTACGCTCCGCATGGAGGAAGAATTTGCAAGAAATCCACTTCAAGCCGACAGCCATCAGGCGCGATGGCTGACCTTTGCATCTGTAAAACCAAACGGTGACGGCACGAGGGCTGATAAGGAATAGCCGGTATAACAAGTGAGGACTGGTAGAACAGGAGCAGACTATTTTCAAAAAGGGTAATACGTTGTGCATTGAGCATGAAAAAAGCGACCGAAGTCGCTCTTTCCGGAGGTGGAAGCGGTCTATGCCGCTTCCTTCTGTTTCTTGGTGCGGGGCTTTGTTTGTGGCTTCTCGGCCTTTTCCGGCTTCTCCACCGCCTCGTAGAACTTCTTGGCCACGAACTTGATGTCGTTATGCTTGACACCATTCTTGTCTGTCCACTCTTCGGGCTTCAGATACCCCTCGATGGTTAGCAGCGTACCTTTTTTCAGCAACTCGAACGATGCGCTGCCGCTCTTGCGCCAGGCTTCCACGTTGATGAAGGCAGACACGCGGTTGGTGGCGTTGTCCTTGGTTTCCTTGCGGCCGATTGCCATCGGGAAACGGGCTACATCGTTGTTGGTGAACGTGCGGATTTCAGCGTCCTTTGCTACAAAACCTGTGATGACGAAAGAATTTTCTACTTGCTTCATGACTGTAAGTTTTTAGAAGTTGAACAATTAATTTTTACGGATGCAAGAAGATATTGCAGGCTTAGGGCAGCACCAAGGATGACGCGCAAATACGCAACATTTTCCAGCGAAGCGGGAAATGTCGGAAGATTTTCGCGGCACGCCATTGGTCAGAACGAAAGTGTCCCGTAACGCCATCGGCGTGCTGCATTATATCTTTGCATCATGGAAAAATATTGTGGCTTCGGTAAACGCACGGCCATGTAAGAAGCAACGAGGAAATTCAGTCACAGGCCGTGCCGAAGGATGCCAATAATCCGCCTGCCAAAAAAGGAAGCACGCTCCGAAGGTTATACAACGAGCCGGGGACTAATCAACGCTCCCGACCACCGCTTGCATGGAGGAAGCCGTAAGTGCAAAAGCGATACCTCCTATATTTGTATGAGAAAGGTCGCTCCACCATCGGAGAGAATATGCCCGAAGATAACACTGACGGATTGGGAATGTAGACAGAACGGTTGTCAGTGTGCCGTTCCGAAGCTGCGGGGAGGAACCAAGGAAAGGCTGCCTACCAGCCAAGACCAAGATACGATGAAAGCAAGGGCATGACTGCTATCTGAAAAGAAGCTCGTTCGTCTTTGGCGAAAGGCAAGCCGATAAAAGAGGATATAATTCGGCTAAAGTGAGGAAACTCTTAAAATAAGGACGTACAAGCGCATAAAAGTGGTACTTTTGCAAACGGAATGGTAATGCAACAAGAAAACAGGAAATGGAAAATTCACATAAGACGGTCATCAATGAACCCGGAATAGAAAAGGAAGACGGGGTAAGGCTCATCCTCTATTCGGCCGACCTGAGCAGCGAACTGCCGTTGGACTTTGCCGATGGTGGCATCCGTGCAGGCTTCCCTTCACCGGCACAAGACTACATGACTGAAAGCATAGATTTGAACCGCGAACTGGTACGACATCCGGCCACCACGTTTTATGCCCGTGCCGTAGGTGACTCGATGAAGGATTGCGGCATCGATGACGGCGATCTGTTGGTGATAGACAAAGCCATAGACCCGCAAGAAGGTGACATCGTGGTTGCCTACATTGATGGGGAATTTACGTTGAAGCGGGTGAAATTCGACCAACATGCCGATTGCCTGTGGCTGATGCCTGCCAACAAGGATTATCCGCCCATCAAGGTAACGGAGGAAAACAATTTCATCGTGTGGGGCGTACTGACTTACAACATCAAACGCCAATACCGGAGGAAGTGAGTCATGTTCGGTCTGGTGGATTGCAACAACTTCTACTGCTCATGCGAACGGGTGTTCAACCCTGGATTGCGCACGCAGCCCGTGGTGGTGCTGTCGAACAACGATGGCTGCATCATCGCGCGGAGCAATGAGGCCAAGGCTCTCGGAATAGAGATGGGGACGCCTTTCTATCAGGCCATGGAGATGCTTGAACGCAACAAGGTAGCCGTGTTTAGCTCCAACTACACGCTCTACGGCGACATGAGCCGGAGGGTCATGATGCTGCTCTCTGAGTTTACGCCCGAACTGATGCAGTATTCCATAGACGAAGCCTTCATCGACCTTTCAGGGTTTGGCGGAGGGGACGGTCTCCGGGACTATGGCAGGAGTATCGTGAAGCGTATCGGGAAAGGTACGGGCATACCCGTCACTCTCGGCATAGCTCCGACAAAGACTCTGGCTAAGGTGGCCAGCAAATATGGTAAGCAGTACAAGGGGTATGAGGGTGTCTGCCTGATTGACACGGAGGAAAAGCGCGTCAAGGCGTTGCAGGGTTTCGATATAGCCGATGTGTGGGGAATCGGCAGGCGGACGGCAAAGAAACTATATTATTATGGAGTGAAGACCGCATGGGATTTCACGCAGTGGAGTGAAAGCCGGGTAAGACGTTTGCTTACCGTGACAGGCACAAGGACATGGAAGGAACTTCGTGGTGAAAGTTGCATAGACATCAGCGAACTGTCCGAAAAGCAAAGCATCTGTACCAGCCGTAGTTTCCCCGACAATGGTTTGTCGGAGTTGAGAGTGGTGGAAGAAGCGATAGCCAACTTTGCAGCTTCATGCGTCCGCAAACTGCGGGAGCAAAAAAGCCGTTGCAGCCAACTGACAGTTTTTGCATACACCAGCCGTTTCCGCAACGATGTGCCAAACCATACCATCAACCACACTGTTTCATTGCCCATGCCCACCAACGACCAGTTGGAGTTAGTGGCAGCAGCCGTGCAAGCACTCCGATCTGAATGGCGTGAGGATGGCAAATACCACTACAAGAAAGCCGGTGTCATCGTGTGGAATATCAGCCCTGATACAGCAGTGCAGGCCATCCTCTTTGATTCAATCGACCGGGCAAAGCAAGCTCGTCTTTCAGCAGCCATCGATGCCATCAACCGAAGGAATGGTTTCAATACCGTAAAAGTGGCAGTCCAAGGCACGGATAAACGTTGGCACCTGAAATGTGAACATAAGTCTGCCCAATACTCCACAAACCTCTGTGAAGTCATCAAGGTCAAGGTCTAAGCAATGGCCTTTTGCCTTCCAAAAAAGAAAGGCTGGTGTAACTGGCAAAGTGGTTTAGTCCATTCCTTGTACTATATATACAAGACTCCAACAAAGCCTATCCTTTTAAACTGATTTAAAGAGGCAATACAACACCAACAAGTTTGACTCAGTCCTTTATATATACAAGATGTGATTAAACCTATTTATTAGGACTGCTGTTCATCGTAGAAGTAATGCAGCAAGAGGTTTACTCTGTTCCTTGTAGTATATATACAAGTTGCCATTAAACTTATTATTGGAATTACTGTTCATCGCGGAAGAAATGCAGCAAGAGGTTTACTCTGTTCCTTGTAGTACATATACAAGAATACTCTAAACTTACTTTTTTAACTTCAGCTTGCGTAATCAAGCATGGTTAGAGAATCTTAGTCAATCGGCCAACAAGGACTTCCGATACCCCCACGGAAACCTCACCATCAACAGCTAAAACTTTTTCTTTTGGAAGGCAAAAAATCAAGTTGAAGCCATTACCTTTGTACACTTGATAGGCAGGCTTCCTTGCTCTTGGTAAGACATTATTTTCAATCAAAATGTTACCTGTTTGTTATCCTTGTTTTTGTTATTCTTATTATATTACAGTGTTTCAATAAGATATATTCTCAAATTTAAGCTATACCCATTTGTGGCGGGCTACATACATGCTAAGCTGCGACACATGAGGTGAAGACAACGGCATTTCCTTCAGCTTGCGATTAACCAAATGCATGGCATTGATGTATTGTCTCCTTTCACCGCCCTGCCGTGTAATAATGGGAAGCAGGAATCCGGTTTCGCTAAGCGGATATTTCTCTATGATGTCTTGCATACATTTCTCCCAACGGATACATAGTTGCTGCCCGGTCTTGCGGCGCCTGTAAATCAAAAATCCGTCTTTCAAGTCTTTTTTCTTCAGGTATGCCATGTCGATAAATGACATGCCACGCGTATAAAAACTAAACAAGAACATATCGCGCGCAAAGTCAAGTGAGGAATTTAAAGGAAGTTCCAATTGTTTGAGCTGCTTGATGACACTTAGCGGGACAGCACGTTTGCGGGTCTTCCCCACTCCGGTATACACATGCTTGAAAGGATAATGTTGCAAGGTCAGCCCTTTTTCTACCGCACGATTATAAACCGCCCTGAAAATACGCATATAAAAAGATACCGTATTCATGGATTTCCCGTTCCGCTTCAAATAGGACTCATACCGGATTGCCTCTTCTTCATTGATTTCATCCCAAGTAAAGTCTTTGCCCGACCGGAAAGAGCAGATGCTGCGGAAGGTAGCTGCATATGTTTCCGACGTGCGGATTCTATCTAATGCTTCCAGCCGCTTGATTTCATCTTGCATAAATTGAAAAAAAGACTGCCGACGGGTGGCTTTGCGAGTCGAGTGGCCTTCTCTTCTTTCCGCAGAAAAGGCGTTTGATTTGGCTTTGATTTTAATTGATGTCATGTCTATTTTTGTTAAAAGGATAAATATAATAAGGTATATGCTGCAAATATAGGCAGATAAAAAAGAGGCAAAGCGGTTTGGATCCTGTTTAAATTTTCCGATAAAGCCAGAAACTGTTTTGAATTTACCGGAAGCTCTTAAGAAGCTGTTTTGAATTTATCGTGCGATGATTTGGGATGAGTTTTTGAGGCATTTTGCTTCTGTGATGAGGAAGATAGCGGGCTGTCTGACGAAGAACAGGAGCGAAAAGGACCAAAAAATCGCCCAAAGCACACACGAAAACGGATATATCAAGCCAAGAAAAACTTTTTGGAGAAATTCAAAACAGCTTCTAAGAAGGTAAAGGAACACAAAGAAAACAGAAACAAAAACGATTTTGTTGCAGATTTCGCATAATATCCCTTATATTTGCCCCATGCTTTTAAAAAAAGGAAAAGACATGAAACCGGAACCGCCACATATCCTATTGCCCAACAAAGAACTGCTTGATGAAGCGGTTTACCAACTCCATCAAGGACACAAAATAAAATTACAGGCAAAAGGGAATAGCATGTATCCGTTTATCGCAAACGGGCGCGACGCGGTGATAGTACAGAAAAACACCCGCATACGAACCGGAGACATCGTTTTGGCGCAATCGGAAGAAGGCCGTTTCGTATTGCACCGAATCTATCGCATAAGAGACAACCAACTGACATTAATGGGTGACGGAAACCTGCAAGCCCAAGAAAACAGCAGGAAAGAACTGGTTTACGGGACTGTAACCGAAATCATCCGGAACGGACGAAGCATCGACTGCACATCGCCTACCGAACGATGCAAAGCGTGGATTTGGCGCAAATTGCTGCCTTGCCGCAGGTATCTGTTGGCTGCTTGCCGTATCATAAACCCCATTCACAACCCATGATGAAAACAAGAAATTGCATAAGTTGGCTATGGAACGCCACAAAAGGATTCCGCATCCCAATCGCCGGCAACAGCCTTACCGGCATCTTGCATGCCGGCGTTTCCTTGCTGTTCGTCTTTGCTTGCAAACAAGTAATTGATGCCGTGACCGGAGAAGCAGACCATCATTTGAATGCCTGCATCGGAGGAATGCTGGCCTGCATGGCAGTCCAATTGCTGCTGTCGGGCCTACGCAGCCGGATAGGAAGCGGGATAGAAATAAAAATGCGCAACCGCATGAACAGCCTGCTATTCAACCGCCTGATGGAAAGCCGATGGATAGAACGGGGCGATTGGCACACAGGAGACATGATCAACCGCTTGGAAGAAGACGTGCCTACTGTGTCAGACGCGTTGTGCAGGGAAGTGCCTTTCATCATCGTCACCCTTGCCCAACTGACCGGAGCACTGTTCTTTCTATCAAGACTCGACGCACGACTGACCGGCATCCTGCTGTTCATCATGCCAGTAGCCTTATTGCTCAGCAAAGGCTACGTACGGAAAATGCGAAAACTATCTGCCGACATACGCCGTATGGACAGCCAGATACAAGGCTATCAACAAGAACAATTGCAGCACCGCTACTTGGTCCGTTCTTTAGAACAAACCCCTCGCAGCGTGTCGACCCTTGTTCCCCTACAACAAAAGCTACAAGCCCAAATCCTATACCGCCTCAACTTCTCGATTACCTCACGCCTTGCCGTGCAAAGCGGATTTGCCGCCGGTTACGCCGTAGCCTTCTTATGGGGAATCTTCGGATTGCAAGACGGAACGGTTACCTTCGGCATGATGACGGCTTTCTTGCAATTGGTAGCCCAAGTGCAACGTCCGATGGTGGACTTAAGCCGCGAAATACCTGCTTTTATCCGGGTATTCACTTCGGTGGAAAGACTGGAAGAACTTCGCGCCTTGCCGCAAGAGCCACAAGGCAACCCTATCGTGCTCGAAGGCAAAGCAGGCATTCGCGTCCAAGGCCTGTCGTTTACTTATCCCGGAAGCACGAAACCGGTATTCCGGCATTTCAATTACGATTTCATTCCCGGAAGCCTGACAGCAGTAACGGGAGAAACCGGTGCCGGAAAAAGCACCCTTATACGGATTATCTTAGCTTTGCTGACTCCTGACGAAGGGCAAATCGTCTTTTATAACGGCCACAAAGAAGCACCGGCATCGCCACAAACCCGATGCAACATCTCATATGTGCCACAAGGCAACACGCTTATAAGCGGCACCATCCGCGACAACTTACTCATGGGCAAAGCCGATGCCACCGATAACGAATTGTATGCGGCTCTTCATATTGCCGCAGCCGACTTTGTTTTCCAACTTCCTGAAAAGCTGGACAGCCTCTGTGGAGAACAAGGAGCAGGTCTAAGCGAAGGGCAAGCACAGCGCATTGCCATTGCACGAGGATTATTACGTCCAGGCAACATCTTGCTATTAGACGAACCTACCGCAGCATTAGATGATGAAACAGAAGAGCTTCTGCTGAAACGTTTGTCCCAGCAATTACAGGATAAAACGCTCATCCTGATAACCCATCGGCAAAAAATAGCCCGGCTCTGCACTTCAACCATCCAACTTAGCCATTCATAAAAACCAGAAAAACAAACGACACCACTCTTCTGGATATCGGGATTATTACGGCAATCCAAACTATAAGGAGGATAGCGGGCTATCTGACGAAGAACAGAAACGGAAAGAATCAAAAAAATCGCCAAAGCACACATGAAAACGGAAACGTCAAGACGAGAAGAAACCTTTTGTAGAAATATAAAAACAGTTCCTAAATTCACAGCTGTATAATATGGAAACAGGATATATATAGTCAATCAGAAATGGATTGCGAAAAATCCGTTAATCCTTTATATTGAACACAGAGGCACGGAGAGATAAATATATAGAGAAGGTAAAGACCATAGAACCAGACTTTACTCTGTGAACTCTGTTCTCTCAAAAAATAAAGCTCTGTGTCTTTGTGTCTCTGTGTTCCATTCCATTTTTCGCAAACCAATTTTGTTCTACTATAAAACAGAGGGACAGAGCGAAAACGTGCCATCAATTTCTCTACCGTATTAGGATTCTTCTTCCGGGCAAGCTCCGGACGGTTGGATTCCCAAAAATCTTCCTTCCGGTTATATGCTTCCTGTTGGATAATAACCGGCGCACTTTCCTCAAAGATACGGGCTTCTTGTCCGGGAGGAGGAAGAAAAGAATGATTCTCATATAAAATCAACCGTTGGGCATACATGCCTTTCGATTTTTCACTCAATTTGAAATTTATCCGTATGTCATCCTTTGTCAACAAACGGGTATTGTCGGGAGTGCGCTCGAAGGTCTGCTCTATCGTCATGCCCGACACAAAGTTCAGGTTTATGTCCTTTGCCACATTGAGCACCACACGGTTTACAAAATAAGTGGAATCGAGCGCCACATACAAATGTCCGGTAAAGCCGAACGACTCGGAATTGAAAGGCACAAACCCTAAATCGACACAAGGCTTACCCGCTACATCAAGCGTGTCGAGCAAATAATATTTATAGAAACCCGGACCAATGGTAGAAAGCGGACTTACGAAGCGTTGCAGGAATAAGGAAATGTTATTCCGGAAGATATCCACCTCTTGAAAAGCCTCATCCAGGAACTGCTGGATGCCATCGCGCGAGAAAATCTCGTCTACGCCCGATGACTTGCTTCCCTTCACCAACCGTTTCTCCGAACGGGGCGAATTGCGGTAATAAACCTTTTCCACCCGTTCCTTCTCTGATACGGGCAAAATAGTGGTACCGACCTCCAAGGTATCGATAAAATCCTTCACAAAGTTGAACTTGCCATTCTTCTTCTCCTTCGGCTGGAACTCGTTCATTGCGAATACTATTTTCTCGTATTGGTCATAACTGAAATAAGCATGATTACGCGGGTCGTTGCTTTTTCTCCGTTCGATAACCTGTTTCACGAAACGCACCGCCGGGTTATCCCTCCGGCGGTAATGTTCACGTCCGGGCTTGATTACTACCTCATTCAACACAATATCTGAAGGAACAAGAGCTATGTGCAAATCATGTGCCTGTTCTGAATTGACCTTCACCTTCTTGGTGTCATATCCTAAAAAAGAGACTTCCAACACGACATTCTTTCCTGAAACAGAAAGAGAAAACCGACCCTTTTCATCCGTCATGACACCTTTACCGGTACCCTCCAGCGACACGGAAGCGTAGGGCAAAGAACCTCCATCGATAGAGTCAATCACCACTCCCTTAATTTGTGAAACCTGCCCGTATACAATCGTTGTCATTGATAAGGCAAGCATGAAACAGGCAATTCTCTCTCTTATTCCAAACTTCATGTCCGTAATTATTTTACTGAATACTTGTCATCAATTCCTTACAAAAGCCTTCATGTTTCCGCTTCATGTAGCTACAGATTCCGGACATGACAACAATTTCGAATACAAAATAAAGCCAAGGCAAATCCAATAAGCAAACGGCATACAGCACAATCGCACGTGTATTGAAGGTGAGGATGTTTGTCCATTTCATCAAAGGCAAAGACAGACTACGGAACCGGTCCCGAAACGCCTGAGGTATATTTTCCGTAGCATGGTATTTTTCACGCAACACCCTCATGAGCCGCTGGAAATTCGGTGTCTGTTTTTCTTGTGTCGCCGTATAATTAACATAGGTCTTCAGAAACATTTTCCATAAAAAATTTCCTTTCCACGGAGTTTCATCATATACCTTCTGCTGTTGTGCGGAATTATCCAGTTCACTTCCCGCCGTACCTTTCAAAAAGAAAAGATGAACCTGACGGTAATAGTCAGCAATCCCACACTGGCGGCTATGGCATCCGAAACCCGAATACAGTACCACTATCAGCAACACCCCGGTCGCTATCCACGCATTCCGGGAAGTATCTTCAATGCCTAACCATTGAAATTCGGACGCATGGTGCACATAAAACCGATATACCAATGCCAAATAAATAGGTATAAACCATACCTCGCTGGCAGCCCCGTCAAGTATACGTCCTAAGGGGGTCTTTTTCCCTGTCATCCGGGCCAGCTGCCCGTCTGCACTATCATAAAAATTAGCCCACGCCAACAATAGGACAGCAATCAGATTAAACAACAACCCTTCTGTACCTTCTGTCCGATACGAGCCATGAGCGAAAAAGAAAGCCGACCCCGCACCTATGAGCATCGATAAGACGGTCACGGTATTCGGATGCACATTGAAGCGTTCAAACAACAACGCCCAACGATAACCGATAGGGCGTGTCCAGACCTTGTCAAGCCACTCCTCCGTATCATTCGACTTATAAGTGGATTTTACATTTCCCTTTTCCATACCTATTAAATGATAACATGAGCCGAAAATCAGGTATAAAGCCCTCCATTTATTGATACAACCTCACCGGTAATGTATCCGGCTTCGGGAGTACACATAACGGTTGTAATTAAAATACCGGAGCTCATCAGGTTTCAACACCAACGAAACGGTAAACACGCCAAACGTGTTCGTTTGTCTGAAAATACGGTTCCGGTAAGCTGGCTTCAGCAACCCGTCTTGCTTTATCATCCGGCATACCAAAGCGGGATGAATGGCTCCGATGAAAACATCACCCTCGTATGTATTACCGTCTGTACAACGGACACGGACAATACGATGCCTTTCTCCTATCAATTCTTCCGCCCCGGCACGACACTTCACTTCTCCTCCCTGCTTGCGGATGCCTTCTGCCAACGCACCGGTCAACAGGGAACCGCTTCCCTTCAATCGCCAACTGCTTCCGACATATCCGCTATTGCCATGTAAAAAAGTAAACAAAGGTAATGAGGATTTCCGCAACTCCATTTTAAGCGAAGCACCGCTTACGGCATCAATCAAACCGGTATCCCGAAACGATTGGCATAAATATTGGTAAGTGTTGGTCTCACATAAAGACGAGGCAAAATCATCTTCCTGACATTCCGGATTCAATCCGTCCAACTGACGGCTTTCGGTTTCACTCAATAACGAAGCGTATTGCTTCAAGGCTTCTTTTTCATTCGGAAAATCTTCAGCCAACCGAAGGGCAAAATTATCATAACCTTGCGATAACGCATACTCGCGTCCGGCTACGGTAATACGGTCGAATGTTTCATCCATCCGGTGCCAGGGAAGCGAATCCAAACCCAAATACTCGAATACACGATACAAAGGTTGTCCCTTTTCCAAACCGCCTACATAATGAAATCCGGTATCAAACTTCAATCCATTCCTCCGATAACTCTGAAGACATCCTCCCGTCTGCCTTCCCTGTTCCAATACCAACACCGATTTCCCGGCACGAGCCAAAATATATCCGCATTCCAGCCCGCCAAGTCCGCCACCTATCACAATTACATCATACTTCATGACTCCGATACCTTCTCATCCTTCCGTTTCATCTCTCCCTTGTACTCCATATAGGTACGTTCGGTATCATACAATCGGGCTTGCACCGCCCAACGTGACTCGCCTAAGCATTGGATATGCATACGGATGTCCAGTTCAGAACAAAATTCAGGAGAAGCTACCGCCGTCATCCGGCATTGCTTGATGGTATCGATAGCCAACTTTACGCCGACCGCTTCCTCCATACATTCTTTCAGCATCCCTATATGGCATACGCCCGGACAAATCGGACGAGCGGGGAAATGCCCCCGATACACATCGCATCCGGGCAACAGCTCAACATGAAACGAGGCTTCGTCCCCTCCATAGTGGGCACTCCACTCCTTATAATATGTACCTCTTAACCGCATATCACGCTATGTTTTATCTGACAATTTCATTTGCGTTTCCGCTATAAGTTCGCTCCCTACCCGGGTTTCTCCATGCACCAACGTGATGCCTTCCACTTCCATTTCAACCGTTATTACGGTATGCAAGGTTTCTCCCACTGCCGGACAACGGTAACACCGGAACTTCTTTACCTCTCCGATATATCGTACCTCCGGCTCCGA
This sequence comes from uncultured Bacteroides sp., assembly GCA_900546355.1. Taxonomy (GTDB): domain Bacteria; phylum Bacteroidota; class Bacteroidia; order Bacteroidales; family Bacteroidaceae; genus Phocaeicola. The sequence goes on along the minus strand of URCM01000003.1, from coordinate 41,213 downwards.
AACTCCTGCCAAAGCCGCCTTATATCCGAATAAAGCCGAAGCCGACTGGGCAATGTGTTCTATTACCCCTATTTCCGCCAACCTTCCGTCTGCTTCCAAGAAGAAATTATCCTCCCGTATGCAGAAAAGGGTTCCGGCACTATCGCCTTCCACCCTTTCCAAACGGTCTACCATCAATATCGGTTCTCTTTGAGGTATCAGCCTTGTTATTTCAAACGATATCATGCGGATGGCTGGTGAGACTCGATATAATCGTACAAATCATTAAATGTCACGATGGTTCTCAAGTCGGTTACCGGTATTTTCACTTTATAATTTTGCTGGATAAGCGCTACCAGATCCACCAGGCTCAAGCTGTCCAGTGAAAGCGTATCCTTTACATTGGCATTCGGAGTAAAAGCTTCGGCGTCTACCTCAAACTCTTCAGCCAACAAAGCGTTGACTTTTTCTATAATTTCATTACGTGTCATAGTAAAATGTTTTTATTTATTGTTCTTCTAATTACAAATCCTTCACAATCAATGTAGAGTTCGTTCCTCCAAATCCGAATGAGTTAGACAAAAACATATCGAAATGTATTTCTTGGGTTTCGGGCAATACATGAATGCAAGCCGTATCTTCATCGGGATGTTCGAAATTGATATTCCCGGCTATGAAGCCGTTCTTCATCATCAGAATGGAATAAATCAGTTCGCTGGCTCCCGCCATCCACATCTCGTGTCCGGTCTGGCTTTTGGTTGAAGTCACCGGAACAGATAACCCGCCGAATACTTGTGCTATCGCTTGGGCCTCGCGCGCATCACCGATACGGGTAGAAGTTGCGTGCGCATTGATATAACCAATCTGTTCCGGCTGTACATTGCCATTCTTCAGGCAAAGCTCCAGTGAACGTGCAGGCCCTTCTATATTGGGGGTAGAAATATGACTTCCATTTCCCGAAAAGCCCCAACTGACTATCTCGGCAAGAATCGGAGCGCCACGTTTTACGGCATGCTCATAACTTTCCACTATCAATGTAGCAGCTCCTCCACCCGGAACCAATCCGTCACGGTCCCGGTCGAATGGGCGGCTTGCTTTCTCTGGCGCGTCTTCACAAACCGAAAACGACTGAATGCCATCGAAAGCAGCAACACTATACAGATTGGCTTCCTGAGCCCCTCCGCACACCACGCAATCCTGAAGCCCGTTCCGTATGGCAAATTCTATAAACGCAGGGGCAAAAGGCATGGCTCAGCCATTCCAATAGGCATTCGACATAACTGCAACTACATTCATACCCATTGCCAATCATTTGACTTGAGCAACGAATATAGCTGCATCGACAAACGCACCTATCTGTAATCAAGGTAACATCATCTGTAATTCATTTACAACAATTATCCAGAGAATTGTTTATTTTTGCACCGTAGAAAATAACGCTAAAACAAGAAATATACTATGCAACTGATTAAAGACAAAGAATTCGGAGGCGAACGCCCCTTGTTCGCTTCACACGACCTCCATCTGGATAACGTAATTATCCGCGAAGGAGAATCAGGCATCAAGGAATGCAGCAACATCATAGCCACCAATTGCCGGTTTGAAGGGAATTATCCTTTCTGGCACGTACACGGCTTTACTATCGATCATTGCTATTTTGCCGTAGGCGGACGTTCCGCTTTGTGGTATTCCGACCATCTGACAATGAAAGATACTGTCATTGATGCTCCGAAGATGTTTCGCGAGATGAACGACATCGATATAGAAAACGTACAAATGAACGATGCCGACGAAGTGTTCTGGCGTTGCAACCGAATCCGTGTGAAAAACCTTAAACTGCACGACGGAACTTATCCGTTCATGTTCAGCAATGATATTTATGTAGACGGACTGGAAAGCGATAGCAAATATGTATTCCAATATGTGAAGAACGTAGAAATACACAATGCCAAGATTACCACCAAAGACGCTTTCTGGGAAGTGGAAAACGTTACTATCTATGATTCGGAACTGAATGGTGAATACTTAGGCTGGCACTCGAAAAACCTGCGCTTGGTAAATTGCCACATCTCAGGCGAACAACCGCTTTGTTACGCCGAGGATTTAGTGCTGGAGAATTGTACCTTCGATCCCTCATGCGACCGTGCTTTTGAATACAGCACCCTGAACGCTGATATCCGCGGCGCAATTACCAACATCAAAAACCCGACATCAGGCCGTATCATAGCGGACAGCATCGGTTCCATCACACTGGATGAGAATATCAAAGCTCCAGCCAACTGCGTGATAGAAGAAAGAAGCAAATAAAGGACGTTCCATACAACAGGTACCAATCTAACAATCGGCACGGACATAACCGGTTTATGTCTGTGCCGATTGCATATTACAGACTCTTAATAAAAAAGTACAAATACGCATGGCATAAAAACGGTGGAATCGCTACATATACAAAAAAAATGATTATTTTTGCCAAATACTTGCATGGAGTTACAACAAAGTGAAAACCAACAAGTGCCTGCAATAAAAACAAACATCTTAACCCGCCGTAAGCTATGAAATATTTAAAAGTTACACTCATCTCCATCTTAACCGTCATATTGGGTCTCGGTTTATTATCCGTTATTGCATTTGTAGTAGCGAAAACATTCTACCTGACACCTGAAAAGCTGACAAACTTGATAAAACAAGAGGTTAACGAACAGACCAATATCTTGTTTGATTGTCAATCAATCGAACTTAGCTATTGGGATACATGGCCTACCATCTCTATCGCTGTAAAAGAAGGAAAAGTCAAATTACCGGCACACACTCCAAACGATTCCATAAAATATGTTCTGTCTGGTACATTCAAGAAAGCGACCGGCAGCATACAATTCACCCAGTTCTTAACAAACAGAGAACTAAGCATCAACAATATACAAATATACCAGCCCCATATTCACTGTATAGGCGGAAAAAAGATGTTGCCTATAGTCAAAAAAAAACCGAACAAGGGTAAACAAAAAGTACACCTGCAAGTAAATAAAATAAAAGTATACGAAGGCAGCTTGTCTTATCTGACTAAAAAAGGGACTACATGGAAAGTCTCACAAGCCTATGCGGAAGCCAAAGGCGAATTGGGTATGCCCGACAAGGAATTCGACCTGACTGTGCAAATCCCCCAAATCTATTCGGACAACAAGGCATTTATCCCCAACAAAAACATATCGCTTACATTAACTTCTCATTGTAACGCTGTCAATAAATTCAAATCCATCACGCTGAATGACGCCAGACTAATGGTCAATGATTTCCCTTTCTCGCTGAACGGCACAATCCATCAGACAGAAAAAGGAAAAGCTCCTGACGTAGACCTCCGTTTCAAGTTATTAGCAGCCGACCTGAAAGACTTAATCGAATTTATCCCCGAAAAATCTATCTCACAATGCAAAGATTATAAGATTAACGGTAAAGTAGCGTTGGAAGGCAGCATCGAAGGAGCGACCAGAGGAGACACTTTGCCTGACATTCAGATAAGCGGATTTATACAAAACGGCTCTTTAATCCGAAAGGATATGCCTTACGGAATTGATAAATTAAGCCTGAATCTTAATTTCAATCACCTGCAGGACAAACCGGATTCTTCTTTCCTTGCCATAGACAATCTAAATGCTGAAGGATTAGGCAGTAAAATCAATATGAGGTGCATGATTTCCAACCTCTTAACCAATCCTTACATTGCAGCCGACATCTTAGGGAATTTAGACTTCAACCGATTCAGCAAAGAATTCTTGCCTGAAAATACCACCCAAATGGAAGGGAAAGTCAAGATGGATATGGCTTGCGCCTTCTTATGGGACGATGTATTGAAACAAAAATTCCAACAAATTAAAATCCAAGGCGATTTCCAGGCAGACAACATTTCAGCCATTAATGAAAAAGAAAAACTAAATTTATATACGAAAAACGTCAATATCCATATAGGCAACCAAAAAAACAAAAGTGATTTCATTAAAGAAAACGAAATTCTTAATGGCATTATTGACATCGACACGCTTCACGTAGTCTATAAGCAAGCGACAAACCTCAATCTGTCGCAACTCCACATACGCACCAATACGACCCTGACTCCAAACAAAGAAGCGATACAACCCATTACCGCCCATGCCGAATGTAGCAACCTACGTGCCCAAACAAACCAAAAACAATGGATAGCGGGAAATAACATCGAAATACATGCCGGAAGCAAGGCTTCACCCTCCAACCCGCTGAAAGAAGAAAGGGCCTTGGTCGTAAAGGCCGATATGCTCAGATATGTAGATACGGGACAACAACATGCCGCTATATTGAGAAACAGCAATTTCATAGCTGAATTCAGGCCCTCATCTCATCAAGGCAGGACATGGGACATCAAAGGAATCATCGAACTGAAAAATTCACAGGTCTATACAGCTTTATTCCCGCTGAAAATAAATATACCCAAAGGATTCCTGCATTTTCAAAATGACCAATTTTCATTAAACCGCTTCGAAATACAAGCCGGAAAATCGGATTGTCTCTTATCCGGTTCATTGGCTGCCGACTCCCAAACAAAAGAACTGGAAGGTTCGTTGCAAATGTCCGCGCAATATATCGACTATGACGAACTCTACCAAACGTTTCTATACGGGAAAGCAAACAACCAAAAGAAAGAAACAAGAAACATACAAGACCTCACCATCGATAATTTTGAACAAAAAATACAATCCATTAAAAAAGAAACCACCATTACCGACCGCAGCATCTATCTGCCGAAAAACCTTTCACTGAATATCCTTTTCGATATCGATGAAAGCAATTACAAAGAAATGAGCCTGCAACAAATCAAGGGAAACATCACACTAAAAGAGCAAAAGGCTTTAGCCGATTTCTCTACCAGAACAAATTTAGGCAAAACAGCCATCCATCTGCTCTACGACAGTCATCAAAAAGATAACATAAAAACTGTTTTCGATATCAACCTGGAAGATATTCTGGTAGCGCAAATCCATAAAGTCATCCCTACCATAGGCACGATGCTCCCTTTAACCAAATCAATGGATGGACTGGCTGATTGCCATGTCACCGCCTTTACCCAACTGGACAACCAAATGTTGCCAGTCTTAGCCTCAACCAAGGCTATCTGTACCTTCAAGGGACAGAAATTAGTAGTTTTAGACAACAAGACTTTTAATGAAATAGCCAAACGATTCCGATTCAAAGACAGAACGAACAAAGTCATCAACCAACTGGAAGCCAACATCGTAATGAACAACGGAAAAATCGAAGTCATCCCATTTGCTGTCGAATGGGACCGATACAAAGCTATCATAGGAGGCACCCACGGGATAGACATGAATTACAATTACCACATTGATATGCTAAAGTCACCCATCCCGATAGATTTCGGAATAAATATCACAGGCAACGATGGCGACCTCAAATTTAAAATCAGCAAGTGTAAATACAAGAATCTATTTAAAAACGAAAATGTACAATACAGTAAGGAAGTAAACCAAAAGATACGCCAAACCCGCCAAAGTATCGCCGAGTTAATCAAACTATGATTCTTTGATATTTTGCCGTCCGTCGAAATGTCTACACTTTTACCTCCCGGCAGACAGGATTCTGGTACTGACACCCATCAGGCAAAAAGGGCTGACTTCGCCAATAAAGCCAGCCCTTTTTGTTTTGCTCTCAATAGGAATCAATAGCAGAAACCAATACCGATAGCGTGGCGGGTTCTGCTAAACTTATCTTCGTATTCTTTCGATACAGCGAAACGGTATTGGAAGGTATAACGCAATACCAAACGATTGAAAATCTTACCGGCAATACCTATTTCCGGAGATATTCCACTGTACACCTTAAATTCGGGCTTATTCTCTTCTTCATCATAAACAGGCAATTCTTCATCCGTGGCAGTACTTGTACCTTCTTCCGGCTCGAAATAACGATTGCCCTCACTATCCACAAATTCACCGACACCCGTATAACCTATACCAAAGAAAATCCAGACAGGATATTTCTTCACCGGATTAACCGTCCAACCAAATGACACGTTAAATTCAGCTTCCTCTACATCATTATATGATTTCTGCATCGCTTTGAAAAGATCCGGATTAAAGCTCAAACTGAAATAACCGCCTACCCTGCTTTTATAAGTACCGGTAGTAATGCCGACAGGAGCACTTTTACTCCATTCGTACAACCAAGCACGCGCACGCTGCTTACGGCTATACACATCTTTGCGCAACGCTTTCAAGTTCGCACTTGCAAGAACCGCATTCTGGCAATTGGCGTCGACCACTTTCTGATACAGGGCTATCGCCTTTTCATACTCCCCTTCATAGCGGTAGGACTCTGCCGCATCATAATTCTTCTGGCAATCAATATTATAATTACGAGTACAATCAAACAATCTTGAAGATGCACTTTCATCAGAAGGATTCAATGCCAGGACTCTGCCATAATATTCTTTTGCCAATTCGTAATCCATCAATTCGAATGCCGACTCTGCCTTACTTTTATAAGATGAAATAGAATCGATATTCGCAATCAACACATCCAGCCCTGAATTTTCGGGACAGTCAGAACATTCCTGGGCAATGGCATATTGTTCTCTTGCTTCCGAATACATCGCTTGCTGGAAATATTCTGTTCCCCGCTTACGATATTCATAATAACACCCATAAACAAACTCTACATCCGGGTCTATCAACTGATAACGTTTTAATTCCTTCGGATTCAATTCCGCCATAATCGTTACAGGAGCATATCCATCGGCCCTGATTGTCAACTTACGCCCACGATAGCGCTTGCCTGTTTCAAACCGCAGATAATAAAAAATTTCTTCTCCCTTATCTTCCGTATTATATACATCAACAACCTTATCATGCGATGATTCGATAGTCAGCTTAATATTAGCAGGACAAGAAATCACAATGCCTGCCTCTGTATCCTGCCCCGAAAACACATCACGAGGCGTAGTGATATCTTTTACTTCCAAACTACGCTGGCCAAAAGCTGACGCTATGGTCAACATTAATCCCCCTAACAACAAGAACAATTTCTTTTTCATAATTTTATCATATTGGTTAATCGTTTACTAAAGAGCGAACTATATCAAAATCTCCCAGATTGAACACTTCCTCACGAGCCAACACTTTTCCATCCAATTTCTCTGGCTGCCATGTACGAACCTGAATCAACGGATGCATTTCATCCTGAAAATCTATCATCAGAAAAATAAAACCGACATCACGGTATCTGTCAGAATTCCATTCTTGCTTCAACGTGACTCCGTAAATATCAGTCAGTTTCGGATGCTGGATGACTTCAACCTCATCAAACAACACATTGATATATTTATTCGATTTGAAAACTTTTTTCAAATTCGAAATATATTCTTTCTTCGTACGTTTTTGATAGACTATCTTCTCGCGGCTCAAAGCACGCATGGCATAATCCGACTTCGGCTTCTCACGAATGACCTTTCCCGTAAGAATCAACGCATTGTCACTGAATACAGATTCGATATACGACAAATCCTTCCGGTTATAAGCGGTTCTGTAATTTTCCACAAAATCTATAATCACCTGACGACGATATAAATCCTCAACAGATTCATGCTCGGCAATAATATCTTTATACCTATGTTCTTCAAGGGCTATCGAAATATTATCAATCAAACCAGAAGAAGTAAAATGAAGCACCAGTTCCTGGTCTTGTTCCCCTTCGGCAGCCGCCATCATAGTCACTGGAATATTCCTCACTTGATATCCTTCCGAAGTTTGCAAACAAACTTCCTCCACCGTAGATACCGGACAAGACATGGGACTCATTTTCCACATTTCTTTCAGCACCTCCTCGGCGTCCTTCGTCAATCCTTCTTCAATATCGGGCTTTTCCCCTTCCATCACAGCTACATTGCAAGCCTTCAAAAACAAAGATACATTATTCTCCATAACAGCTTTCAAAGAAGCATTATCCAAACCATCGGTAATAACAAGCTTCGTATCTTCTAACTGAGCAAAAGAAAACAATGGTATCAACACGAATAATAAAATCAACTTAACCTTTTTCATTGTAATAACGTTTTAATATATTGTTGCGGTATATTGGAATAAAAATCAGCTTTCAACACCGGATTCGTGGCAAATAATTGCTTCGCGTCCAGCGATACTTTCAACAAATGAATGTAATTCAGTTTCTTATGGCTGAAAACCACTATGGTTTCTAAATTCCCTTTCCTGTTATATCCCGTATAAGAATAGGTGATAAAATCATCGGCAAAACATTTTAGAAAATTCAGAAGAGGTATGGTGATTTCCGGAGTAAACTGCCCATACTTACGATGGGTAATCAACAGGAATTTCCCTTTTCCGTTCAGATAAGTCTGAAACAAATTATTAGCCGAATATTCTACATATTCCTTCTGAAAAAGCGGAACATATTGATTTCCGTCCCACACATAATACCGATTGGAAGACAGAGGCTGAACCGCAAACACTTCTCCCTTATTCACCCATACCTTTCCTCCTTCTATCGGCTGCAAATTCTGCTTATCTACCGGTTTGTCAACCAGCGTCGCGGTATCAAAAACCGCTACCTGCAATTGATGATAGACATTATCATCAGACTCTTTCTTGTCTGTCCCGTCTATCAGTTCCCGATACAAAGGAAACGACATACTTAGCGTGTGATGTCCGAACTTCCAATAAGCTTCCGCCTGCTTATCCTTATGCCGCAAAGAAAAGTTCACAGGCATTTCCATCAGTTCCAGCATATTGCTTAAAGACATCATATTCCCTTTACCATAAGCCTTACCATCCAAAAACAAACCGATATGGTATTCCGTCAGTTTCCGCTGTACCGACTGGTTGCTTTCTTGCAACAGCAGCTCAAGCAAACAACGCTCTAAGAAATTACAAATACTTTTATCCAAAAGAAGTTTTGTCGCATCACTAAACAAAGACAATCCGATATGGGACACTTCTTTCCGGTCGTTAAAAAGAAACACCAACGATTTGTTTTTAATCACCTGAGGCACAGCTATTATCGTATCACGGTCCGGAATCTGCCGCATCGGCAACAAGGAGGCCAATTGCTTTATTTTCCGACTTGCAAAACTTACATCAGCCTTTCCATTGCCTGCGTTTGCACAAACAACAGAGACCAAACATAAAAAGAAAGCCACTAAAACCCTCCGCATAAGCTCTATTTTTTAGCGTGAATAATCGATTTTATCTGTTTCTTTATTGAAGAGTATCCCTTCAATATTGAATTATCCGCATCCATTGACCTGCGCAACCATTCTTTGGCTAATTTAAAATCGGGCTGGACACCTTCACCGCGCAAAAACATCTGGTAAATCTCATACATAGCCTTTACATTTTCTTTGGCCGCAGCCTTTTGCAGATATTCCATCGCTTTCTTATAATCCCGTTCCACCAGTATTCCTTTACGGTAAAAACTTCCCATATCAGCCAAAGCGTCCGGATAAGACATTGATACAGCCTGCTTATAATAATTCAAGGCTTTCACCGTATCCTGCTCCACGCCTAAGCCTTCATTATACAACCATCCCAAACGGAAAGCCGCATACGGGCAACGGCGCAACATCGCTTTCTGATAACATGCCAACGCCTTCGAGTAATCGGGGGTCATCCCGTCTTCCGACTCCCAATACGAATCTCCACACAGCACCAACGCGTCTGTATACCCCGATTCATAGGCACGCATAAACAAATCACGGGCTTTGTTCAAATCCTTTTCTACTCCATAACCGTCCTGATACAACAAAGCCAGATTCAAAGTCGCAAAGAGGTTGTTCTTCATCGATGCTTCCATAAAATAAGACAGCGCCATTTTCATATTGCGATGCGTACCTACTCCCCACATGGAAAGGCATCCTAAATCATTCAAGGAAGACACATTATCAGAATCAGACGCACGTCTTTTTTGGTTATAGATTTCGCAAAGTTCGGGCATACTTGACAACTCCACATCAGAAGGTTGCACATACGTAAAGCCGAGATAATCATCGGGTGCCTTAAAGAGTTCGCACGTATGGCTCAAATCAGACAAATAGCCTCCATTTGAATGAGCGTCATACATCCGCGTATTCACTCTTCCTTCAAGCTTCATGCCGTCAAACTTCAAAGTAAACACATAAGCATGTATGATTTTAGGTTCAACCCAAGCGGCCGAATCCAGGGCAACCGTATCCATTGCCAGTGCCGTAGAATCTTCTTTCCGCTTCCTATCATTTCCTCCCATCAGGCTGCCCAAATCAAAACTCAAGATGTCATCTATGATAGTAGACAGGGCATCCGTTTTTCCGTCCTCTTTCTCCGACGGCAAAAGGTCTTTCTTCTCTTCTATCTCGAAAGAGAACACCAAGCTGTCTCCTCGTTGCATACCTTTCGCTTTAAGCCCGGAAGCATTAGCCAACCAGATATCTTTCTTTTTCATATAAGCACTATCGGTCAGTTGCATCCACATGGCATTATCCTCCGCGTAAATATCAAAAATCCACATCTCCCGGCCATCAAAATTCAACTCATCCGAAGCCCAACGTCCCAGCAATCTCGAATCGATGGAAGCTACAATGTCTTGTTCGACCGGCATCACTCTTGGTATCGTTACCACCGTATCTTGAGGAGGCGCTACTTTTTCCTGTACTTTTTCCACTGCCACAGAAGCAATCTCACCAGAAGTTACAGGCAACACCACGGCAGGTTCGGGTTGCTTGATTTCAATAGGACGAACCCCTTCCCCCTTTTCCGCCAAAGCGGTAAGACGGCTTATTTCCGATTTCAAAGCTTCAGCATCCGATGCTTCCGGTTTTAATCTTAAGTAATTAGAGAAGCAGATGCAAGCCTTTTTTAACGAAACGGCATCTGCTTTGGCCGCATATAATTTCCCTAACTTCAAATAAGGATCCGGCAAACCGGGCGAAAGTTTCAATACAGAAAGATAAATGTCAATGGCTTTATCTGTGTCATTAGCTTTCTGAGCCACATTCGCCTGATAAAACAACTTCAGCAACTGCTCTTTCGTTACATGTTGGGCACAAATATTGTGACAAAAACATACAATCAAAATCCCAACTAACCAACTTTTAATAGTCTGACCACTCATAATTAGCATAATTATTTATTTGGCAAATATATTGATTTTTAAATAAAAACGCACAATCAAATGCCAAAATAATTACACAGCCCTGTTTTTTCGCCCCTAAAACAGACATAAATATTTTTATAACCGGTTCCTGTCACACATTTTTTCCTTTCAGTTCTGATACAGACAAAAAAACAAGAGATACGGAACATATATATTGAATATCAACGACATATATGTCCCGTATCTCTTTTGAAATTGGTCATCAGGCGAATCAACGCATTCAGACGCATACGTTATTCACCCTCATCCGTTCTTCCATCATTTCAGCTTATCATATTCTTCATCCGTTACCGGCTCCAGCCATTCGTTTGAAGCATTTTCGCCGGGTATTTCGAATGCAAGGTGGGCAAACCAACTATCAGCAGCCGCTCCATGCCAGTGTTTCACGTTGGCAGGGATATGGATGACATCACCCGGAAGTATCTGCACGGCAGGCTTGCCTTCTTCTTGATACCAGCCACGTCCGGCCACACACACCAACATCTGGCCGCCGCCTTTCGTTGCATGATGGATATGCCAGTTGTTCCGGCAACGAGGCTCGAAAGTAACATTAGAGAACGGGACTTGTTCGGCTGATACCCGAGCCAGATAACTGTTTCCGATGAAATATTGGGCGTATGCCGTATTCGGCTCACCAATCGGGAAAATCATTTCCCGCTGGAATGCGGCTTTCCCATTATCGCCAGCCGTATCTTCTGCCCAAACATCCTTTGCCAAACGGAAAGCTCCCCATGCGTTGGGCCATCCGGCATAAAAAGCCACATGAGTCAATAATTCTGAAATCTCGGTACGGGTCACCCCGTTACTCTTCGCGAATTGCAAATGATGGGTCAGCGAAGAATCTATAATGCCTTTACCTACCAAGGTAGCGATTGTAATCATGCTCCGGTCGTGCGGACTCAATCCCGGACGGTTCCATACTTCTCCAAAGAGAATGTCGTCATTGACTTTCGCAAATTCGGGAGCGAACTCTCCCAACTGCACGCGGCCTGCAGTCTGCGTAATTTTTTCTTGTGCCATAGTAACTTGAATATTAGTAGTTGATACCAGCATCCCCAAAAGGATAGCTTTCTTGATGTTCAATCTGATCTTTTTCATAAGCTCATCGTATTATCCGTTTCTATTGCCCAAAAATAAACGCTTTTCCGCATATAGCCATTATCAATATTACAGATTATTGTATCGAATTTACTTAGAAGCTGACTATAAAATACATGATTGCCCGCTATTTGCCCATCCGACCATATTAGCGATATAACTGCAATACCGGCACGATTACTAATCGTACGGCGTGACGATTAGTAATCGTACAGCATAACGATTACTAATCGTGTCGGCGATGCAGTTATATTGCACCTGCCATGCAGCTATATCACTCATTCTTCATTTACCAAAATAAGTTTCGAGCAAACGCTTGGCGGCAGAGAAAGAAGTGGTTTTGCCCGAAAGCACTTGTCCTTCTTCGTATGCCAGCATCGGAGTGATTTGTGGATTGTTATAGAAATTATCCCGCAATTGTTCGTTGATGGTTTCATACATCCAATATTTTGCCTGCTCGTTGCGCCGGTGTTCAAAATATCCGTTTGCTTTTACGAAAGCGAAATATTCGTCAACCATGTCCCATATTTCCTTGATGCCGATGCCATAAAATCCGGAATAAGTCAAGACTTTCGGCATCCAGCCCGATTCGGGAGCCGGAAACAGATGAAGCGCATTGCGAAAATGAGCCGCCGCCAGTTTGGCTTTTTCAATGTTGTTTCCATCCGCTTTATTGATGACAATGGCATCCGCCATCTCCATAATGCCGCGCTTGATGCCTTGCAGTTCATCCCCCGTACCCGCCAACTGGATAAGCAAGAAGAAATCCACCATCGAATGCACTGCCGTTTCGCTCTGCCCTACCCCGACGGTTTCTACAAATATCTTATCGAATCCTGCCGCCTCACAAAGAATGATGGTCTCACGCGTCTTGCGTGCCACACCTCCCAAGGAACCAGCCGTAGGACTGGGACGGATAAACGAATCGGGATGCACCGAAAGTTTCTCCATACGGGTCTTGTCTCCCAAGATACTTCCTTTCGAACGCTCGCTGCTGGGGTCGATGGCAAGCACCGCAAGCTTGCCTCCTTTCTCCAGGACATGCAACCCGAAAACATCTATCGAAGTACTCTTGCCAGCACCGGGCACACCACTTATTCCCACACGAATCGAATTGCCAGAGAAAGGCAGGCATTTTTCTACCACTTCCTGTGCCAACGCCTGATGTTCGTGCTTCACGCTTTCTATCAACGTAACCGCCTGGCTCAATACCGTGATGTCACCTTTCAGGATACCTTCTACATACTCGCCCGCCGTAAACTGGCGGCGTTTCACCCGTTTCCTTGTTTTCAGATACGGATTAATCGCAGTGGGCTGTTCGATACCTTTGTTTACCGTCAACCCTTTGTAAGCATCGCTGTTCTCGGGGTGTTCCATAGTTTTTTTATTTAAGAAGTTAAGAAGTTAAGAAGTTAAGAAGTTAAAGGAGTTAAGGAGTTAAGAAGTTAAGGAGTTAAGCCAATAGAGCCGTAAATGTCAGCAAAAGTATCGGCTTAACTCCTTAACTTCTCTAACTCCTTAACTCCTGATTATATCATAGCAATTTCGCCTTCACCCGGATAGTGACCGAAGGCTTTGCCGGGTCGTTCGTTATCATCAATACACGCGGTGTACCTTTTACCCGCGACAAGTTCTCCGCCAATACCGTAATCTTCAACTTTGTTGATTCGCCAGGCATCAAGACCGTTTTTTTCAGGCTTACGGCAAGAGCTATGCTGTTTACCTGCATATCCTGAATCTCCAGATTCGATTTACCGGTATTGGTGATTACCACGCTTTGCGATTTTTTCTGGTTAGGCTTCAACGGCGGAAACTCCAATTCGGTAGCCGAAAGCGAAAGTTGCGGAGGATTGTTCTTCTGCTGCTCGGTCATCTTGGAGAAATCGGGAAGCAAAGCAATGGATACGGGTATCTCATTATCCGCCCCTACTTTATCACCGGGAAAACGTGACAGATAAACGGAAGTCCGGGTAATGCCCAGCTTAGGCAATTTGTCGGTATCCAGTGTCACCACAATCTTTCCGTTCTTTCCACGACCCAACACCTCGGGGGTTGCTTCTGCCGAGAGATAAGGAGGCAAGTGCATCAGCACCGGTGTATACGTCTTGCTGGATGTATTAGCCACCAGAATCGTAAATTCCGGACGGTCGCCTTTGTTGACATTCTCAAAATCTATTTCTTCCTGATTCAGACGTACAGAACCAAATCCGTAAGGATGCGTAAACGAATAGTTCTTGGCATCGGCGGTCACTTCACCGTTGAATTCCAGATAAATCGGCATCGGACTGGCATTGCAATACACCCCTACCTCTTTATAGAAATGACCGATGGCTTCGGCATCGAACACCGCACTTACCGTACCCTTTCCTCCTGCCGGAATGGGCTGTTTGGTCCAATCCACACTCACACATCCGCACGATGCCGTCACATTCGATATCACCAAAGGCTTATCGCCCGTATTGGTAAAGGCATAAGTAACGGTGGTCGGATTGCGCCACAGCAGATAGCCCAAATCCTGCTTCTCGCGGTCGAACGTGATTTCCGGCTGGGCTTGTACTGATAAGATTGTTGCGAACAATATACTGAATAGAAATAAAATACGTTTCATCATTTTTGTCTTTGCTTATTTTTGAGAGAACAAAGATAAAGAGAAAATCAAAGACAGACAAAAGTTGATATGGAAATTTATGATTTCACCACAGAGAGGACACAAAGCGAAGGGACACAAAGGCACACAGATTCCTCTGTGTGCCTTTGTGTCCCCCTGGTGAAAAGAACAAAATCACTTCACCTGCAAGGTCTCGCCTGCGGTATAGCCGCTATACTCGGGAGCGTATGCCGACTGCACCGTAGCACTTCCTGCCTGATACGTTCCGGCACGGTCGATATAGACGGTATATTCCAGCTGGTAAGTGCCCTTCTGCATCCGGTCGATAAAGAACGAAGTAGAAGCATCACGGCTTACCAAATAATAACCGATACCTCCGCTCCAGCTATATCCGGAAAGCTGCTGTTCGGGTTCCATACAAGCGGCACGCTCGTCTTTCACTTGCACGAAGTCCATATCCCGGTCTGCCGAAACAGTCAGACGCACCGTCACCTTATCGCCTACATGCAACTCGGCATTGCGTGAAAGGGCTTTTCCGTCCCGATAAAGCGTACGTTCGATTTGCAGACCGGTTCCTTTCGAAGGCAATACCTTGTCCATATCCTCCAGGTATTGGGCGTAAACGGCTCCCCATCCCAGTCCTTCACCGGTACGGCTGATACGGATGTCATCTGCCTCAGCATCGGTTCCGGTAAAGGTATTCCGGGCATAGCCCAAGGCATCCTGCGGAGTCTGCCAGGTAGTCTTGCCTACCGTAGCTTCCATGCTTCCGCCTTCGCCCAGCGTATCGCTTCCCATACACAAGAAAGCATATACGGCATCGGCGGTCGATACGGAGCTTTCCCACACCTGCACCTGCTTCTGCTTCAAGAGCCATTGCTTCATGCCGTTCAGCATACTGGTGTCCGGCGCAATGCGGTAGATGGCTTCCATTGCCGCCACTTGAGCCGGAATCTTATAGCTTCGCCACGAATAGGCAGCTTTCGGCGTATCGAAATACAGGCCCATTTCTTCGGTGCCTACCAGATATTCCTTAATGGACTGTACCAACTCGGATGCCTGACCAGACTTGCCTGCCCCCTGCATCACCAGGGCAATCATTGCTTTCTCACAGATGGAATAGTCTGCCGAACGGTTTTCCAGTTTCGCGATGAAATAATCATTCACCTGTCCGTCGGCATGATTTGCCGCCAGCTTGTCAATAGCACATATATACAGATAATGTACAATCTGCCCGTCAGGCCATACGGTCAGCTCATTCTCCGCTTCCCGGCGTTTCATCTGTTCGTATTCCTGTTGCGCCTCTTTTTTCAAGTAGTCGACAGCACGCACATACATGTTGCCCACGCCTTGGTCCAGCTTCACCTGCATGGCTTGCAGGCGTGCCAGCATCTCGACGATTTGGGTGGTAATATAACGGCTTCCTGTCATTCCCTTGTACCAGCTCCACGAACCGTCAGGCAGTTGCAAGGCTTCCAGTTTACCGATAGCTGTCTGCTGGCGGTTCGACATCGTATTCAGGTCGAAAAGCAAGGCAACGCGGCGTTTCTGTTCCGCTTCATCGGTCGCCTCGGCAACCCACGGTGTCTCGGCAAGCAAAAGGTTCTTCAGATCCTGGTTGCGTTCCAGGTTGCTGAGCAAGGTTTCCTTCCCTGCTCCTTCAGCTTTCCACGTACGGAACACTTCTTCGATGCGCGGATTCGAACGGACGATGTGCGCAGCCAATGCATTGGCATAATATGCCGAAGCCCACGACAAGGCGTCTTCTTCCGAAGGATTTCCCATCACCGGAAGTGCCTGTACGGCATACCAGTCCGGATTGGCGGTCATCTCTACCGTCAGGCGTTTCTCTGTAGCGGTCTTGCTCTGCTTGTTGAACAATTCCTCGGCAGCTACCGATTTTGTTTCGGTTCCGTCCAGTTGTACGGGTACGGTCTCGGTCATCCATTGCTTATCGGTCAGCACCGGTACGTAATGTTGTTCCCCGTCGCTATATTCACCGGCTTCCGCTACGATTTTGCAGACCAGCACATCATAGGTTTCGGGCACTTCGAAAGTGAAATGCACCGTTCCCGTCTCGCCTTCACTTACCGAGAACGATTGCTTATCGTGTGCCACGACCTTTCCTGTAACCGGATCCGACCATTCAATGCGGGCGATTCCGGATACGGTTTCCATTGATAAGTTGACCAGCGAAGCCGCTATCACCGCACGGTCTCCCCTCCGGATAAAGCGCGGCAAGTTGGGCTGCACCATAAAGGGTTTCGAGGTCTGGACCGTATCAACCAACAAACCATAATCCATAGCCCGCGTATGGGCAAAGCCCAAGAAACGCCATTGGGTCAGGGCATCGGGCACGGTAAAGGTGATACGTACATTGCCCAACGAATCGGTACGCAGGTTGGGATAGAAGAAAGCCGTCTCGGCAAAATTCTCGCGCAAGGCAGGCATCGGCACTTGTTCCGCGCCCGCACTGCTTCCACTCTTCACATCGGCGATGCTGATTTGTATTTCACCTCCACCTACATCCCCTTTCTTCATTTGGAAAGCGGGAGCCGGTGCAGCCGTAGCATCATATCTTACTTCACGCAAATCAGCTATATCCGCTCCCTCCAATGCACTCAATGGCATTACTTCCATCATTTCTTCCTGAACCGCATTGGCACGACTCAAGAATGTAAATCCTCTCCGGAAACCTCCCAACCACGTAGTATATAGCCTGCTATAGTCTCCATAAAGCAAGTCGAAGCCCTCGCCGGGATAGGTTATCGGGAAATCACCGTACATCCGTAGCCGCTGGAATGCCGAAGCGAAATCGGCACGCACGTACATCGCCCGGCGTGGGAACGAAAGCCCGAAACGCCAGTCGTGCTTACGTAACACGTCCAAAGAAGCATCGTAAAGCGTAGCCATCAGGTTGGCTTCCGCCGGCATCCCCGAAGGACGGACGATGTGCAGCGTCCAAGTCTCTTGTCCGCCCGGTTGCAGGCGGTCGCGGAATGTTTCCCATTTCATCATCAACCGCTTATCGGGCACGGGACGAGTCAGGAGCGACTGGTTGGTATACAGGTTTCCTTTGCGCATAAAGGTGAATGCTACGGTCACCGCATCGCCATACGCCTCACGATAAGGGAAGCCGAACGCCTTGAGTTCCTTATCCAGCGTCACTTGCCGGGATTCGATACGCCGTTGTCCATCGTATACATCAATGAAAAGGCATACCCCTTCCTCGTTCGTTCCGATATAGAACGTGGGCGGCTCCTGGCTTCCGAAGCTATCGCCGTCTTGATAAAACCAGGCGGTTTCTTCTACCGGCGAGGTGCGGTCTGTCTTAGAGAAGAGCACGAAATCCTGCTCTGCCGTACAAGGACGGCCCTTTTCATCTTGTGCCGAGACTTCCATGCGGTACCTGCCCGAAGGCAATGCCCACACGCCCGAAGGCACAAACGATTGCATCGACTCTGCCTTGCCTTCGTAGCGCAAAGCACCTTTCTTGCCCTCCTTGTCCAAGGCATATACCTTGTATGCCACTTCCACCTGCACGGGCTGCCCGTTCAGGTTCATCGCCTGCACCTGGATGCGTTCCTGCTTTTCGCGCATCACATTTGCGTTCAATCCCTTCAGTTGCAAGCCGAGGGTCTGCTCGCCGGCAGGCAAAGCCAGTTCGCCCTGACGGGTCTCGCCAGCACCATCGGTCACATCCGCCGATACCTTATATATATAATAGGTATGCTCCGCCTCGTAATCGGGTTCTGTCAGCCTGGCACAGATATAAAACTTGCCATCGGCATCGGTCTGCGTTTCGCCCGAAAGCAATTCTTCCGTTGCCCCTTGCCAGCGGAACCACGACATTTCGGTACGGACAACACGGTATTTCACCCGGGCATTGCGCACCGGAGCACCGGCATACGTCTTTGCCTCAGCCGATACCCGCACCGAATCGCCCATCGTATAGGCTTCCTTGTAAGGGTCGAACCGTACCTCGAAAGTAGGCCGTTTGTACTCGTCTACCTGAATCACCACCGACCGGTCATAACCTGACAGGTAATACTGGCCCGGAAGCAAATTATCGGGCAAGGCAAACTCGTGCGAGAAAACCCCGAACTCATCGGTACATACATCGGCTTCGCCCACATTCTGAGAGCCTCTGTAAAGCTTCAGTTTATCCTTGGCATACGAAGCCACATGGATGGAGTCTCCCTCCTGCCCGTATACCACACCCGATACATATACCGTCTGTCCGGGACGGTACAACGAACGGTCGGTAAACAGGTCGGCTTGTTTCTTCCCCCCTTCCGAAGCCACATCCACTATACCATTGTTTGTGCTCAACCGGGTGATAGCCATAAAGTCGTGCCCGGGCGTACGCACATTGTAATAAGCGCCGGTCCGTTTCGGCACTTCAAACGCCGTCCGTCCCTGCGCATCCGTCCGGTGCACGTTCCACAAGGCATAGTCTGCCTTCGCATCGTAGATATTCAGCTGGTAGGTCACTATCTCCGCACCCGGAACAGGACGTCCTGTCAGGCGGTCTACGGCTATAAACTCATGTTGCCTGCCCTGTACCGGTAGCTCGATGGCTTGGTAGGGCGAAACAAACATCACCGCCGAAGCGATGCCTTTTTCCACTCCTTTCGGGATTTGCTTCAGCATATAGATGCCCTCGCCGGGCAATGTATAGCGCAACACGGTATCGCGCCGCTGGTAATCCTCCGTGGCGCGGAGGGCATAGAAGCGGCTGGAAACCTTCGTCCCGTATTGCTTGAGCAAGGCATCGCGGTCGGTCTCTTCGCGGAACTGGAGCTGTGCCGCCGTGGGTGCAAGGTTCAGGCGATAGAGTTCGAGCGTAACGCCTTCGATATTGGCATACGTCACGTTCGCATCGGTTTCGTAGTTCGGATAAAGGAAAGGGATATCCACGTTCAGCATCGGACGGGTGATGTAGTCTATCTGCCCCTGCAAGTCCTTTGCCCATTCGCCCTTGGAGTACTTCGCCAGCCCTTCGCGAGCCGTCTCCACGGCTTCTTTCAAGCGGTTGGCATCGCGGTAAGCCACCACCAGCTTCACGTATGCATCCGCACATGCAGGCTGGCCGGCATACGTGTCAATCAACCCGTGCAGGCTGGCAATAAGCTCATCATCCGTGAGGCGGTACGGTTTAAAATTGTCCATCCTCCGTTTCTGGAACCAGAGTTTCGCCACTTCGGTGAGCAGGGCAGCCTCCCGGTTCTGTGCTTGCTTATAATAATCTATCAGCCCGTCATACAGTTCCATGCACGCTTTCGCCTTGGGCAGGTGCGCCGGACTATACAGGGTGGACATCTGCTGGATAGCCGTACGGGTGAGCAAGTCCAGCATATTGTCATTGAAATACCGTTCGCTTTGCTTGCCCGATTCGGTCATCGGGCGGAACTCTTTGGCTGAAGTGCGTCCCAGCACCTCCTTGGGAGCCACCGAAGCACGGAAATAAGCGATAGCCGCCTCTATGCTGTCCGGTTCGTTTGCCATCATCCAAGAGCCCACAATGCTATGCAACACGGCACGCCCTACGGTATCGTTTTCCTCCTCCGCCCATTGCCTCAACGCTGCATATTCCACTTCGGCGCTATCGGGCGTAAGCGAAACCTGCTGGGAAGCCCGCACCAAGTGCGACTTCATCAGCTGAGGCAGGTTGCGTTCTGCCTTCGCTTTTGCATAAATCTTCCCTGCCGTAGCGATGACCGACTTAGGCAGGTCTTTCTTCTGATACATTTCCACTTCTTTCCATAGCTGGTCGTAGCTCTGTGCCACCCCCAGTAAAGGAAACAGACCGATGAACATCATCATCAGCCAGGGCAATCGTTGTTTCGTCTTCATATCGCACTAATTTGGTTTTTATAAAGAAACAAAAAAAATTCCAAACCACTGCACCTTTTCATATTAAAAGAAATAAAAACGCCTCAGAAAGCGTTTTGGATTTCTATGAAAAATTTCCGCACCCTGATGTATTCTTTTTCCTATACTTCGGCAACAAGAAGAGAGGCAAATAAAAGAATATGCCGATTACCGACATGACCAATCCGCCTATGGTACCTGCCGCCAACGAGAACCAAAAACTCTCTTTCTCGCCTATCATAAACGGGAGGAATCCCAATACCGTAGAAGTCACCGTAAGAAATATAGGGATAACCTTCACATTCCACGCTTTGACGTATGCGGCTGTTTTCCGTTGCCGCAGATAACGGCGGCGGATGGCGTTGTATTCATTCAAGATATAAATACTGGCATTCACCGTAATGCCACACAATAAGACAAAAGCCGCAAACCCGCCTTGGTCGAATGTCAAGCCAAACAGATAAAATGTCAGGAACACACCAATATACGAAATGGGAATGACCCCGATAATAGCCAAAGGTTGCTTCAAAGAATTAAATAAAATGGCCGAAATGAAAAAGATAATGGCTATGACAATAAACAGCAATTTATATTGTCCCGAGTCATCTCCGCCCCAATACCAATTATTGCTTTTGTTTTCTATGGTATATCCCATCGGTAAAGAAGCCTTCATGGTGTTCACATCCTTTTCCAGTATTTTCTCTCCCTGCCGATGCGCACCGATGTACTCGAATTGCAAACACAATACATACTGCTGGTTTTCTTTCACGATCTTCTTCGCAACCTGTTCCTTACGGACTGCTGCAAAATCGGACAACTTGTACAATCTTCCGTTCATCTCAAACGGAATTTCCATCAGTCCCCAGATATCGTAATCCTTACTCTGCACCGAAGAAAGCGACAAACGCTCGTTTTGATTGTCATACACAATGCTCCCTACCGTACGGTCCGACATAAACACAGGACGCAAAGCCGCAAACAGCAGACTTGCCGTCAACTTTTCTTTTGCCATTTTCTCTTTATCAAACTGAAGGATAAATTCATCGTAATCGTCTTTCCAATAAGAAAATTCGGAGTTTATCAGCACTTCTTTAATGCGCCGGTGCGAAAGCAAGAGCTTTTTCATTTCGTCTGCCCAATGCAAAAGTTCATCGTAATTATATCCATACATCTCTACCCGGAAACTGCCGGCACTCTCGCGCACATCGTTCGAAAAGCCTTGGTCTTGTAGCCCATACACATTCCAGCTTCCTCCTCCTAACGTAAGTGCTTTACTGATAATGTTCGACTTCAAGACATACGGAAAACCACTGTGTTCGTATGCTTTCTTAAAAAAAATACGGATGCCCGCATGGCGTGCGTCGTAGACAGACGTCTGAAACTGCCTGATTTCCTGAAAGCCGCTTAAGTAAGTTTCCATCTGCTTAATCAGCACATTCATCTGCTCCAACGTACTGCCATTGGGAAGGGTAGCCGTCACCGACAACACCACCTCTTCATCCTGGTTACCAAAATAGCTTCCGTTATACACTTTCTCTACAAACAGCCGTAAGGTTCCGCCCAACCACTTATCGGTGATTGGCTTTATGGTTTCCCGGTAGGTGGCATTGTCGAACACCTTATTATATATAGCAGCCCACTCGCCTTTCTGCTCCGGATGTTCTATCTTTTCAGGCAACAGGAAAACCGGAAGTCCGAATGCCAACACGAGCACTACATACGCTATCGCCTTATACCGGCACATCACCCTGACCATTCCATTGTAGAACCGCGTGAAATAAACCGCTCCCCGCTTGACGCGCGATGAATGACGGAAAACCGAATGCCGCCGCAAGCGAATCCGTTCTATCAGTGCCGGCACAAAAAACAAAGCGACAAACAGAGATACCGCTAAATTAATAATCACGACCGCTGCAAAATCTTGTAAGTTCAGCCTTACCCTCTCGTCCATAAAGAAAATAATGGCCAACGCGCCAATCGTAGTGAGCGTAGCAGCCAAGATAGACATAAACGCCTTCAGATTCCGGCGATGCAATATATGGTCGGTCATGACAATGGTGTTGTCAATCACCAGATTCAACGAAATGGTTATACCCGCCAACGAATAAAGCTGGATATCCACTCCGAAGAGATAATAAAAAATAAAAGCGATTGCCATATTGATGGCCAGGCTTACCACTATCAGAAACAGATAGCGTAAGTTCAAAGTAATGACAGCCACAAACAACAACAATATCAAAACCGTAACTGCCGTACGGAAATAATTCGTATTCAACTCTTTGCTGATATATTCCGTAGCATCATAACTGATATGCACTTCGTATCCCGGGGGCATCTGGCGTTGCACCTTGCCCATCACCTCTTTGATTTGGCTTGCCAAAGTCAATTGGTTGGCAGTCTCATCCGCCGTGATAGACAGGTAAATGGAGTTTAGTCCGTTGATACGGAAATAACTGTTCGGTTCTTCTTCGGCATGTACCACTGTGACCAGTTTGTCAAGAGCGACTTGTTCCCCTTCCTGTGTCTGCACATAGATGGAAGAAGGATGAAAACCTTCCCCCTCCGCCGCCGGAGTGCGTGCCACCCTGATCCACTCGCCTCCCGCATCCGCCTGACAGATACTTAAAAACTCTCCATCGTAATATTCCCGGATAGCCTGCTCCACATCATCGGCCGAAAGTCCCAATTGCTGCAACAGACGATTATCATAAACCAGTTTCCATTCCATAGGTGTAGCTCCGCTCAACTCTATCTTGTAAATACCCTTGATGGCAGACAGCATCGGTTTGATATAATTCTCCCCATAATTCTGAATCAAGATAGGAGTTGCCGGCGCATTAAGCGTGTAAGTCATAAAAGGCCGCGCCGACTGGTCGTCCGAATGCTGTGTAGACAGGTAAGGATAACTCACTCCTTCGGGCAATTGCGACCAAATCTGCCGGATAACGGTAGAGACCTCGAAACGCACCAGCTCCGTATCGCTGTGTTTATCTATCTCGATACGCAAGCTGCCGCTTCCGTTATCAGAAGTAGAACGGATTTTACGCACACCGTTAATGCGCGACAAAGCCCCTTCCAGTTTACTGGTCACTTCAGTCTCTATGACTCTTGCCGAATTGCCCGGCATAGAAAAAGACACAGTCAAAGACGGAAGCTCGTGCGATGGCGAAAGTTTCACCGGCAATAAAGGTATCAGCGACATCCCCACAATAGCCAGACAAATAAAACTGACTATCAGTGTAAAGGCGGAAGCGGTTTTATGATTTTTCTGTTTCATCGGAAATTCGCGTTTTTAAAGTCGAAACGATCTGATAGCGAAAAGCCTGTTTCAAAATCGTGCAAGGTCAGTTTCCTTATCTTATAATAACTCAGCCAATAATTCTGCAACGCTTGGATATAATTCTTTTGGGCTTCCTGTTGACGGTTCAGTGCCAACGTCAGGCTGTTCACATCACTTTTCCCGATAATGAACCGCTGCCGGGTCTGCTCGTAAGCCAGTTCCGCCAGGTCCAAGGCTTCCTCTGCCCCTGCAATCAAATCCTGCTGCACGTTGAAGTCGCTCACGGTCATCACCACATCTTCTTCCAGACTGATTTCCTCTTGCCGTGCCGCAATCTTCACGACATTCAGGTTATTTTTCGCCATATTATATTTTCCTTTCCGCACACCCCAGTCTACCAGCGGGATGGATACACTGATAGACACCAGGTCTTGCTGCAGCAGATTCTTGTAGGCGGAACGGATATTATCCGACACCTGATTGAAACCCACGCTGGCATCGAAACTGGCGTTGAAACGTGATTCCTTCTTGGTACGGTCTACCTCACGTTCGGCTTCCAGGATATTCTGACGCTGCTCCAGGTAAGTAGGATTGTTTTCCCTTGCCCGCTGTAGCGCGTCGTCCGCCAATACTTCCAGCCGCCGGGGTCTTCCCGGCAAATCCAGTTCGATGGTCGTATTCTTATCCATATTCAGGAAAGTAGCCAATGCCGACATTGCCCGCTTGAGCGCAATCCTTGCATTGGTCAGTGTATTCTGCGCGTTTACTTTATCCAGTTTCAACGTCAGCAAGTCGGCTTGCGAAATAGAAGCAATCTTCTGCCGCTGCATCCCGATGGCACACAGCGTATCGGCCGTAACCAAGTTGTCTGCCGCAAGCCGGTAGTCGGCCTGCGCCATAGCCAGTCCGAAAAAATAGTTTACCGCTTCTTCCGCCACCTCTTCCGTATGATAAATAAACTGCTTCTTTACCTTCTCGAACTTCAAAGGCTCTATCTTGCGGTCCCACCGGAAAGCATTATACCCCAACAGTTCCTGTTGGTATCCGATACGGAAAGGAACCGTGGAATATTGCGTCGATTTCGAGTCGCCGAAATTCCGCATGAAATCCAGATTGGTATCCATGTAAAACGTACCGCCCAGCCAGTCGAAGTTCTGCGACAGGCTCAACCCGCCCGAAGCACTGAACATCTGCTGTTCCCGATACACATCCATATCTTCATTCGAATCGTACCGTTGCGTAATGTACCGGTAGTATTGGGCCGGCATCAAGTTCAAGGTCAGGCTGGGCAGTCGGTTTGCCTTGTATGTGCGGTATTCCCAATATCCCGAAAGATACATATTCTGATAGCGGAACGCCGACAACGAACTGTCGTTTGCCAGCTCTATCGTTTCCTGCAAATTCAGTTTCACCGTTTGTTGCGCCGCTACCGGCATACAACCCGCCACCAGCGACAAGATAGCTATACTAATGTTTCTGTGTTTCATGCTTTCTATATATTAACCAATAAATTAATGGAATGACAAACAAGCTGACCACCGTTCCCAACGTCATTGCCCCAATCATAGCGACCGATAAAGGACGCTGCAATTCCGACCCCATATCAGAGGTAAAAAGCAACGGCACCATGGCAAAGACAGTGGTCAACGTAGTCATGACTATCGCACGCAACCGCTTCCTTCCTCCCGTATGAATCGCCTCCAAAAGCGGCATGCCGGTTTTACGAAGCTCGTTGATGGTATCCAGTTTCAAGATGGAGTCATTCACCACAATACCACACGACACGATGATACCGATAGCGGACATCAGGTTCAGCGTATCCCCGCATATCCACAGACACAACAAGGCAAAAGCAATATCCATCGGTATCTCCGCCAACACGATGAGCGGCTGCAAGAAACTTTCGAACTGGGCACATAAGATGAAATACATCAGCAAGATGGATATGCCCAATATCACCATCAGTTCGTCCATCATCCGCTGGTTCGAAAAGAAACTTCCCGCAAAATCCACGTCCCATTTGCCCGACCCGTCTACCGCCTGCCGTATGTCCGTCATCAGCTTAGGCGCGTCTTCCACATCGTAAAAGCGCAAAGGGATGTATTCGCCATTAATCCCTGCCGTAATGCTTTTCAAGTCTTCCGCCGGACGTACCGATACCAGGTCTTTCAACGGGAAATATGCTTTTTCTTCCCCGTTTCCCGGCACATTCTCCACCAAGGTTTCAGCCAGCACCCGCTCCACGGTACGTTCATTGCCCGCTATGCCGATAGGCAAGTATTGCTGGTAAGAGCGCAACACCGACACTTTGTTCTCCTTGAACGCCGTACGCAATACGCTCACCACTTCGTTATAATCCACTCCATACAGCAGCAACTTGTTGCGGTCTATCACGATATTCAGCTGGCTCCGGAAGGCGATGGCCTCCGGACGTATACCGGTGGTTTCCGCTATTTGCCGCTCTATTTCCTTCAATTCGGCCGGCTGCGGGCTGACACTCTTGTTCCGGGATTGCAGTTGCGCCACGACATCCGCCTCACCCGTCACGAACAGTTTCTCAAAAATGGTCATCGGAGGCGAATAAGTGACTACAGCTTCCGGATAGTTCCGTCCGAACCAATCTTTCAAGTGCCGTTCCAGGACCGCTATCTCCTCCGGCTTCGCCGTCTTAAAGTAGAGTTCCGCCTCGCCTGCCGACAAAGTCTCATCGGCATTCAATACATAATCCTGCATCCCCACATACGCCGTATGCTCCACGGTCAGGCTGTCGGTTTGCTTCAACAGCTCGTCTACTCGCCGGTTGTTTTCGTCTACATGGATGTTCTCGTTCCATGCCACTTTCACGACCAGTTCGTTTTGGTCTATCTCCGGCATCCGTTCTTTCTCTAAAACCCCGAACATCACAACGCATAGCGGAAGCGTGAGTACCGCCATCACCAGGCTTACCCGTTTATGTGCAAACACCCACCGGTTGCCAGCATCATAGCCCCGCTCTAACCAGTCGTTCTTTAGTTTATCCCTGAAATTGAAATTCAACCAGCGGTATTTCCGCATCCCCAACCGGAAGAACAAGACGTACAACACCGGCAGCAGCATAATGCCTGTAAAGTAAGACACCGCCAGACCTGTCGTGATAGAGAACGCCTGGTCGGTAAAAATGGCTCCGGCAATGCCGCTCATGAATATCAAAGGCACAAACACGGCGACCGTAGTGAGCGATGAGCTCAGCATGGGCGTTATCATCTCGTTCGTCCCTGTCACGGCAGCCCGCTTCAGCGTATACCCCTGCTCCCGGTATTGCGACACATTTTCGGTCACGATAATCGCATTGTCTATCATCATGCCCACCGCCATAATCAGCCCCGAAAGCGAGATGATATTGAGCGACACCTTGCACAAATAGAAAAAGAAGAACGTTATCACCACCGACACCACCATCGTGATGCCGATAATCAACGGCGAACGCACATCGCCGATAAAGAACACCGCCACGATGAAAATGAACAGGAAGCCCAACGTGAAATTCTGCTGCAAGTTCGAAATGGTATAATCCAACAGTTCAGTCTGGTTTCGTGTAATCGAAAAATCAATGTCGGGATACTGTGCGGCAAAGTAATCGGTCGTTCTTTTCAGCTCCGCCTTCAGGTTGTCCATGTTCTCTTCCGACTGCTTGATGATGGCAAAGGTCACGGCCCGTTTTCCTCCGGCCAGCGAACGTCCTGTCTCACCTGCTGTCACCATCCGCACCCGGCACAAGTCTTTCAACTGCACGATGCGCCCTTCCTTATTCAGATAAATGTTTTCCACGTCTTCCGGCGTGCGCAAGAAAGAGGCGATACGAATGTTGTATTCATAATATCCGTCGCGCACCAACATGCTCCCCGGCTCCACGTTATTGGCGGTCAACACTTGTTCCAGTTCGTCTGTACTGATACCCAGACTGTTCATCTTCCCCACATCGGGCACTATCTGCAGCATCCGTTCCGGCACTCCGGTCATGTCGGCCATGGCCACTTGCGGAAGTTGTTCGATGCGCCTCCGCACAACGTTTTCCGCCAGTTCGCCCATAGTCAGAAATGCCTGCTCGTCGGTTGCCTGATAAGGCACGTCTTTCTTCAGGGTCATGTTCAGGTAGAACACCGGGATATCGGTTGCGCTTGCCTTGATGGCTTTAGGGCGTTCGGCGTCCTTGGGCAAGCTGTTCATCGCCGCGTCTATCTTTTCGTTTACTTCAATGAAAGCCAAATCCGTATTCGTCCCGAACTCGAACGACAAGCGGATGACGCCCGAACCGTCCCGCGTCTCGCTGCGCATTTCTTCCAGTCCGGACACTTGCAGCAAGGCACGCCGCACGGGAGCCATCATCGTATTCTCCATCTCACGCGCCGAAGCGTTTTCCGAGGTCATCTGCACTGTCACCTGCGGAATGTCGATATCAGGCAGCAAGGATACCGGCAGTGCCCGATAAGTGACGACTCCGATGATGAAGCAGGCTGTAAACGCCATCAGTACAGCTATCGGTCGTTGTATCAAGAACTTTACCATATCACTCCACCACTTTAACCGGCGTTTCGTGTGCCAGGTTCACATTGCCCGCCGTAATGACCGTTACGCCTTCTTCCATTCCCTCACCCGTCACGGTATATTCCGACAGGTTTTCCAGTCCGGTCTGCACATAGTTCCACATGGCCTTTCCGTCTTTCAGGGTAAACACCACCTGCTTGCCCGAACGCAACACCACGGCAGTCTTCGGTATCACCAATTGTCCGGGCACCGAACGCTTCACGCTCACCCTTGCGTTCATCCCGTCGAACAGCTTGCCTTTCCCGTCCACCTGTGCTTTCACTTTCACCATCCCGTTTTCGTCTACCGACGGATTAATCTCCGCAATACGCCCTTGCAAGCTGCCGGAAGCTACCGTATAGGGCATCACTTCCACCCTGTCGCCCGCTTTTACCAACGGCAGTTCGCTCTCCAGCACCGTAAATGCCACTTCCATATCGGATGTCGAGAGAATGCGGCAGAAGGGTTTCCCGCTTTCCGGTATATTATATTCCTTGCCATCCAGGTCGGCCACGATGCCGTCAAACGGTGCCGTCAGCGTAGCTTGCTCCAGTTCGCGCTCTGCCAGTTCGTAAGCCGCCTCGCTCTGCCCGTATCCGCTTTTGGTAGCAGCCAATTTCCTCACCGATTCGGGCACGGCTTCCATCCGGTCGGGAGCATACCCTTGCCCTATCAGCACATCCTGCATCTCCAGCCGAGCCTGCTCCAACGCGTATTCCGCCTGTATCAGTTTGTTTTGCAGGGAAAACAGGTCCAGTTCGGCTATCTTCTGCCCCTTCTTTACCCGGTCGCCGTTCTTCACATAAATGCGAGCTACCGGTTCGGTCGTAGTCCGAAACTGCAAGGCGGCATACCGCTTGGCTTCCACCTTGCCGTTGCTCACCAGTTCGTGCTCGAAAGCCTGTTTCTTCAAGGTCATCACACTCACCTCCGCCACCCGTGCGGGAAGCACCGTTTCCACTCCCTCCTTTTCGGAGGCATCTTTTTTCTCTTCGCCGCACCCGCTCCATATTCCCGCGGCAAGCAGCAGCATCACATATCCGTAGCGTGCGTTCATATTTATCTTCTATTAATTTTACTCCTTTCCCGTTTTGCAGTCTAAGGCCGATGCAATATTACACCAAAAAATATGATTATTATCATTTTTTGCCGCAAACATTCTTTTCCCGTCGGCAGATACCGTAAACAGGTTTATTTTATCCGCGACATTAAACCGCGACAACAAATTTCCTTCCCAATCCCACACTTGGAAGCAAGTCACATCCGAAGTTTCATTATCGGGAGCGTATTTTACGAAAATAAAATCTGCCGTATACGAACATCCCCAATAATACATTCCTTCCCTATGAAAAAACTTTTGCGGGTCGGATATTTCCTCCCCGACACTATACTCAACCAACAAATTACCGTCAAAATCGAAAAAACGGACAAACGGGAACTTGCTATAAAAAAACGCAATGCGTTCTTTATCCGCATTCACCGCCACGTTTACCGCCCGATACTGAAAAGTTTGTATCATATCTGCTTCCGGCTCGTCCTCTTGAAAAGGAGAATCAGGCATATCAGACACATCACCGCTTGTCGTATCATACAAGCTCCACCCTCCTTGTCTTTTACCAGGTTGAATCAAGACTTTTCCGTTCTTCAAAGGGTACAGATTCTGACAGACATCTTTTTCCCATTCAAGTTGCTTGCGCCCATCTATTTTCAATCCGCCTTCAACATCTACAACAGTAACAAGCGGAACACCTAAGCCTATAGCATAAAACCGATGACTGTCAAGAGGCCGTATCCATCTGAAAGGAAGCATGTCATTAGAACCTCCGCCATAAATCAAACCGCTATACCGGTATTCCAAACTGTGAACATCAAAGACATCAAACAACGTATCTTTATGAAGATTGGATATAATCAAGTAATCCGGAAGGGCAACCATCCCGGTAGCGTTCAGCAAAACGCCGCTATCTACACTGTCCATTTCAAACACCTGCACATCAGCCGGCAAAGCGATGCAAAGGCCTTTGCTTGGCGACTTCGAACAAGCCGCCAAACAAAGTACGCTTATTATGTATAAAAATATCTTCATCCCCGTCAAGGTTTATAATATGTACATGAAGAACTTCCCGATGCCTGTTTAGCTATGACAAGATTTCCACAAGGCTGACAACAAACAACCACAGGATATGCCATTTGAGACAATTCT
The DNA here is from genome assembly GCA_900546355.1 of uncultured Bacteroides sp. Taxonomy (GTDB): domain Bacteria; phylum Bacteroidota; class Bacteroidia; order Bacteroidales; family Bacteroidaceae; genus Phocaeicola. Next base: position 10,424 of record URCM01000003.1, on the reverse strand, counting down.
TCTGGAGTAGGAGAAACAATAAACGCCATACAAGAAATTTTTTCTTCATCTTTCCATTCATCACCCGCCAACGCTTCTACGTTAGCCAATGCCAAATCCGACAATACAACATCTTTCTTAGAATAATATACATTATAACCTGCAACGAATGCGATAGCTGCAGCAAATATTGCTTTCAATAAAAATTCTCTCATTTTACACTTTTTTAAATTGTTCGTTTGTTTAAATTCCACCTTCCACGAAGCGGCAAACATCTTGTTTGCACAACTTCTAATTTGTTACTAACTTTGCATTGGTTACACCTCCTTCTATTTTTTAGGTTTAACATCGGATGGAAGACGAATGGACTCTCCACAGTTTAATCCATCTCCCCCCCTTCTTATCTTCTCATTTTTGAGTCGGCCAGGCCACTTGTCCGAAAAATGAATATATACTGCAACTACCCACGGATATATACTTCATCGGCCCATGCAGTATATATTCATTTTCGGAAGGTATAATCTCACGCGTTTCCCGTTGGCGTCACCCTGGCGCAAACCATACCGCATCGCCTCACCAGAAACGACTCTCATAACTCAATCTGTTTTTCCTCCAATATCTTCCGGGTCTCTTCCTTCATCTGCCTTACAGCCGTCGAGGGCACCTTCGGTTCTTTCGTCAATACCACCCGTGCCGCTTCCCGCAACTTGTCGGGCTGGTAATTGTCGGGATACGAAAAGAGCTTCACCATCAGGTAATACGGATAAATGCGCGACGGCACCCGGTTAGCCGCCCGGCGGTAATACCGCTCGGCACTGTCGAAACGGTACATCGCCGACTCGTTCTTCCCTATCAGGTTCAGTATCATCGGGTCTCCGCTCACTTTCAGGGCTTCTTTCAAAATAACGGTCGATTCGTCCCACAATCCTATTTTATGCAGCGAGCGGGCATACTCGAAAAGGAAACGGGGATTCCAGTCTACCCACGGATAAGCGTAACACGGATTTTCATAAATCTTACGGTATTCACCCGCTGCCTGTCTATACATTCCCGCCTGATACAATACCTGGCTTTTGCTCCACAAACGGTACTTCTCGGCTATATATTCCTTTTGTAAATACAATTCGACACACACTATGCAAGTTATCCACGCGATGGAGAAGCACACCAGGTTCTTTATTTTTCCCGGCCGTAACAACCTCACCAAGGCAGGAAACAGCAACAAAGCCAGTGTCGAGACCAAAGCCGGGCACTGAAGCGGATAAGAAGCGAATGCAAAAATAGCAAAAGCAATCAAACCACCGCTCAATCCGCATTCCAAATACTGATGCATGACGTAAATGCCCCATCCTATCACTGCCAATGCCACCACCAATACAGGAATGCCCCATGCCAACGCCACTTGCAGGTATTCGTTGAACACATATTCGGGAGCGTCCGCCACCCGTGCCTCGGTTTCGGTATAATCTCCCTTAGCGAAATAGTCTTCTTGCGCCTGCCCGTACACAGCCGCCACACCGTTCCATCCGTTGCCCGTCAACGGATGTTCCTGCAGGGCGGAAGCAGCCACTTTCCACATCAGCAACCTTCCATCTGCCGAATCCTTCTTCAGATGATACAACCCTGACCCGGCTGCGACAAGGGCTACAAACGCTACCGCTACTATCGTCCACGTAATTTTTTTATAAGGGCCAAACCATTTTGCCATCGTATAGGGAGTCAGCGACACATATACATATCCCGCCGAAACAAGAGCGGCAATCCATGCCGTCCGGCTCATGCCCGCAGGCAATACCAGCAAAAGCGACACCAGCGTGACCCACCCCATGCAACGGAGGAAGTTCCAGCACTTCTTGTCGTACAGATACCAATAGACGCATTCATGAACCGCCACCGGAAAGACGATTGCCAAGAATCCAGAATAAGGCCCCGGATTGGCAAACGAACCGGTCACGGCAAACCTCGCATGATTAGAAGGCAGCCAGCCCCACAACTGTGCCAGCCCCCACCACGCTTCGATTATCCCATACAGCATCAATACAGCCGACACGACATTTGCTATACGCGGAAGCGTCTCCGCCTGGAAACGGGGCAAAAAACACCCCATAAGCGGGACAAGCAAGTACACACACCAGCATCCGTACATCCAGCACCACGCCTCTTCCTGCGTTCCCATAGGCATATCACCCGCATTCAGCAAAATCACACTGAGCGGAAGCAAGGTCAAAAGAAACCAAATGGTGTACACCGTCTTATCCTTGATTTTCTGCTTCAACCTCCACTTTTCTATCACTCTATCTTCTTCCATACTCTTTCCCAATTTATTGTTTCCGTATACGGGTCTACCGACTTCCATATCCTTGTAGCCTTGCCCACGATGTAACATTCGGGCAACAAGCCCCAGTAACGCGAGTCTTGCGAGTTAAAACAGTTGTCACCGCCCATAAAGTAATAATTCTCGCGGAAACGGTAACCCGTTATCCGTCTGCCCTCCAAATAGAAGCCATCGTCCTCTTGCACCAACTTTCCCCGCTGTTCCCATTCTATCAGGTTCCTGTAAAACAGGTAATGGTTCCGGTTCATTTCTATCGAATCGCCACGGGCTGGAACATACAACGGACCGAAATCCTTTACCGTCCAGCCCAGCAACGAATCGTATGGAAACGTGTAATAAGAACGGTTACGCACCATCTCCTCCCTGCCCGATTTTTTGGACAACAGCCGTGAAAGCCGTTCCTGTGCCTCCGTGTTCCCCACCGGGACATCTGTTCCATGCACCCGGTAATGGGCATCCCTTATCTCCACCGTATCGCCAGGCTCGCCGATGCAACGTTTCACGTAATACAGCAGCACATCAAACCCGATGCTGTCCCAGCGTTCGGGGTAAGGGAAATTGAATACCAGCACTTCCCCACGGCGGAACTCTTCCAAGCCGGGCAATCTCCGTATCTCAAACGGGCGGTGTTCAGCCGCATCCCATACATTGAATATACGCGCCCCTTTCAGCGGTTTGTTCACCAGCACATAGTCGCCCGGACGCAACACAGGCACCATCGAATCGGAAGGGATGGAAAACGAGGCAAACAGGAACACCTGACCTGCGATGCGCAACACAATCCATACCGCATACAGGCATACCGACCACATCACTACCGTATATACCCTGCCTAACCACTTCTTGAAGTTTATCCGTATCCGTTTCATTGTCAATTATCAATCGTCCATTGTCAATTACCAGAATATCTGCATCCCGTCGCGGTACTCGAAAATACGTTCGTCCTGGCCACGCGTATGGTTGCGCAGGTACAGCAGGCTGCCCGCAGGTACTTGATATAACAAAGAGTCGGATTGTGCTGTCATCACCCCAGCCGAACGCCACTCGCCGGCGCAATAGAACAGTTCGTAACGGTCGCCCCGACGGATGTAGTCGTCACGGTTGCGCGGCGTATAGACGATACTCCTTATTATATAAGGCTTCCCAAGGTCGAGTCCTGTCCAGCCACCGTCTGCTTCCGGATAGTCGAAAGAAGTATAGGGGTCGCCGTCGAAAGCATTCGTATATTCGTGCCCGCTGTTGTCACCCGGCGTGCCGATTACTTTTCCCCTCAACGGCAAGCTATCCGGCTGCACACCGTAAAAGGCTATTTCAGCCACATCGCAATGGCTGCCCGCCTTACCCCGGTAGCGCACATAGCGGTAGGGCTTGCGGTGGTCTGTCTGTACCTTAGTAAATAAACGGTAAGGGCGGTCCTTTACTACAAAAAGTGTATCGGCATGGCGGAAGCGGCTGTCATTGCTGCCTTCGAACACGCCCCCTATCATGCGACCGCTCACACCGTCCAGGTAAAGCGGAAACTTATGGAATACCGTCACCGGCTCTTCCCGTTCTCCGGGAGAAAGGAAACGTATTTCTCCCGTAGGACGCTCCAGTACAAACGGGTCGGAACGCATCTGCAGCCTCCCGTCTGCATACGAGGCAAGCCGGAACACCATCTGTCCCTCCACATCGTGGAACCTCGCTTCGCCGTCCGTTACACGGCACCATGCCAAAGGAGTCCAGTCCATCCGGCACGAAGCGCACAGGTACAACAGTTCGTCTTCCTGTACAGGCGGATAAATCCGGTCTTCCGCTATCCGAACAGTGTGGTTCTGTTTGCCGGCATATACAGCGGTCACGTCCTCCATGCAAGGATAACGGAAGGCGGGGGGCAGGTCTTCAGGTGCCGTGCGGAGCGAATCTGTCATCTGCCGGTTCAGGCTGAACGTGGCGCGGTACACCTTCCCTTTCGGATCCCAATACGCATCTGGATTGGCTCCGTCGGTCATGTTGTCGAGCAAAGTGAAATAATACCCACGACCCTCCTTGTCGAACATCACGTTCCAGCTGTGCGGAGCGTTGCGGTTGCCGCGCATCAGCATGATGTCTTTGGCACACGGAAGCCCCACCGCCCTGTATACATACAGCAACAGGTCGGTAAACTCCTTGCAGCTGCCCGAACGCCATTCCACCGTCTGCGGCCCGATGTGCGGACTAGGTTCGAACTGTCCGGTAAAATGTATCGGAGACTTACGCAACGAGTCGAACAATACTTCCGACACAAAGCGCGAGTCTTCCGCTTCGGGCAGCTTCCGTATGCTGTCCAACAGTGGGTTATACCGCTCGTAAATCTCTTTTCGCCACGGTACAAGCCGTTCGTCACCCACCCGGTAAGGCAGGATGTATTCGCAGAACAGGCTGAACGGCACGTTCTTGCCCCAAGGCTGCTCACGCCACACCTTGAATGCCCACTCGATGTTCTCTATCAGGTACTCGGGCGAGATGCCCACGTCACTTGTCTGCCGCAGGCTGGAAACGTCCAGCCTGCCGTAAGCGCGGCTGACCGAGTCTATCACTTCCTCCGGCGAATACTTTCCGGTGGAGTGCAGTTCGTACAGTTTCAGCTGCGCGTCCATCGAGGGGGCATCGTTGGTAGCGTGGTAAGGCAGGTTCTCTATCAGGAACAAGGCGGCACGGTATTTCAGCGAATCGTCCTTGCAGTGGTCAAGCACACGCTGAAGCTGTGGGTTCTCAGCCAACACGTCGTCCACGCCGGGAATAAAAGTCTTCTGCCTGCCGCAGCCACAGAGCAGGAGGAGCGACATCAAAGGGATAAACAAAGGTTTCATCGGTTCGTTAGTTTTCATATATTGAATGGCTAAAATGCTTTTCTTGAATTTCATCAAAATATTTTTGAATCATTACCTGAGAACTTTTACTCGGCACAAAAACATCCAAGACTTGTAAAGACTTATCCAATATAAAATAATACGGATATCCATAATCTTCAAGAGGAATACCTAAATCCATTATATTCAGGGATTCATAGTCTTGAATTCCATATAATTGCTTTTGCCGATTAAAATTTACATCGTTCTTATAAGTACTGACAAACAAAATATTATCTTTTCCGATGACAACATTTTTTCCCAACAAAGTCTTAATTGTAAAATCAATACAGCTTTCACAATCCAATTCAGAAAAGCGACAAACCAAAATTTTATCCATTCCACTATCAAAGAAATCATGTAAACATTTCAATTCTCCTTTTTGATTCTTCCCGCTAATATCTTGAATCCGACGAGCGTTATTTTCCATATTCGCCCTCAAATTAATCTCTAAAGGCATAACTCTCTTACCCTCCTCTTCCAGCATCAACAATTGAGCCATCACATTCTTACGATAATAAAGGAAATTAGCAATAGCAAATACGTTTATAGCTAACAGAAGAATTATTATCCCTATAAGATATTTATTCATAGCATCAAAAATCCTTTAATTTGAACAATACCAAAATAGGGTTATCCTCTTCCTTCCAACGAGTGACAAGTGCCTTGTCGGGTGTTGAAACCATAGAACTTTTAGAAAGCGTAGAAACTTGTTTGTCCGGATAATACAAAGATATAAACTCATCACCATATACACTCTTCGGGAAAGCGACAGGAGGAATCTCCTGCAAGTCCAACAAAGCCTCAGCACCTCCAAACGACTTTCCTGTTCTTTTATCCCGATAGACGATACTCCGCAAGCCTTTATAATCATTACGTAAAAAGAAAACTTGATGAGTAAAATTTTCGAGATACTCTCCTATAAAATAATAATAATCATTTTGCGACAATTCATTATGTAGTTTCCTGCCTGAATATTCCAGATACTCCGATGGCAATTTCTTACTTTCATAGTCCATGACATACGCCGCCTGCAACCGATGTTCTGAAACATTGTAATGATAAATCGTATCTTCATAATTCTGGGTTATTTGTATATTTCCTTTATTGTTATACAGATAAGTATATCCACCATAATTCGCTTCATGATGCAATGTCGGCAACCCCGCATACTTTAAACTGAAATCTTTGCCGGTTATCAGCAATGTATTATCACGCAAATCACCTAAATGTTCATTTCCAAAACTGTCAAGCGACTTAAAAATATACCCGTTAGGCGTTACTGTAAAGTTATAAAAGCCCAAAGGCACTTTCTTCTGTTCTACGAACTCCCCAGCCGATGTATAGAAAAGTAAATACGGATGCTGGTAAGCAACCAGCATATCATTTTCTTTATCGTATGCGATATCATACAATTTATATAATTCACCCGGTCCTCCTCCATGAGGTATCCTTTTTACAAATTTACCAACATGGGTAAAAATCACAATCCCTCCGCCCTTGAAATCATCATATACATAAATATATGAATCCGTAACAATTATCTTATACACATTACTCAATAAACTTTCGTCAGTTGTCTCAAGAGAAATCATGCGGAGTGATTTGACCAAACTTTCAAAGTCAAACTCCCTTTCACCAAGAAACGGATTCAAATCTATTTTTTCAACCGTCTGTTTGCTACTTTGCAACACAACCGCAGAATCAAGCCGCAACGACTCTATCTGTTTGGTAGTAAACCCTGAATTTTGATGATTCATCGTGCAATTCATCATGAGTCCACACAAAAAAAAGAAAAATACAACCTGCTTCATAAAAACAATTAATCAAACAAGAAAACAATATCATTGAAAAAACAACTATTTATAGATCTCGCCTGCGAAGCCACAAATCACCGATTTGCATATCTTCTGTTTTCTTCTTAACTTTGCAACGGGTCAATTCTCCTTTCTATTTTAGGGTTTGACTGTAGTGGGAACTTATCCAAATGTCTGCCTTATGCTTGTATATGGTTTCCACTCCTATATAGTTCATGAATTGACTATCGTTTATTCATTCTTTAACGTAAACAGCAAAAGCATATTGCCATATCGTTCTTCTTCACCTTCCGACATATCATCCATCTCTTCATACGAACAAGAACCAATCAGGGTATCCCCTATCTGCCAACGGGGAAAGAAAGGGATTTTCCCATTGCTATCCACCACCATGCCAGTCTTCTGCACAGCCATGTCCGGTGAAGAACAAGCGTAATACCTTTTATCAGCATACAGAAAACTGTTTATCAGAGACGAACCGACCTTGAAAAATTCACAGGGCATGACATCCAATGCCCCTACGGCACCTGCCTGTGTTGCATCCCCCTGATAATTGGCATCCCCATAATCATAAGACACATAAGGAGACAAAAGGTGTGCGGCTGCATCCCAACGGTAAACCGTACGCCCGGAAGGCAAGACACAATATACATCGTCCTCCCCAGATTTCGAAAACAGCTTTGAACCGGTAAATCCGCTGTTCGACACTTCCGAAGCACCAAAAGAATCTACTATCTTGCCTGAATCGTTCACATAAACCACCTGACGCAACGTATCAGACACTGCCAGGTTATAGCACAGGAAACCATCGGACACCCGTACGAAATCCAAGGCAGGAAAACCAAGCCAGACCTTACGTTCAGCCTCCAACTCCTTATTATATACATACACCGAAAGCCCACCCATATCGAGCATATAAAGGCGGCATGAGTCTGAAGAAAGGGCTACCGGCTGTATGTACTCCAACGGACCGTTGCCACGCTGGCATATTTCCCGCTCCAAACGTCCTGTACGTCTGTCAAACTTCGCCATAGACAAAGTCACCTCATCCAGCACATACACCGAATTTCCGATGCCTGCAACATCTTTCACATTTGCCACATAGCCGGACGAATCCGAACGCAACTCCAGCACTTCCGTCCGGAACAACTCATTCAGTTCTTGCTTCTGTCCGGAAAAGTCCGTCACCTCAATCGTACGGACATCCGTTTCCTGGTGGTTAGTATCTTTACAAGCCACCAGACAGAACAATACTCCTACATAAAACAGATTTCGTAACATAATGATTCCTTTACATTCATAATCTACGTCCAATCAGGAACTAAAGAAAGATTTCATCCAAGCAGCTACTTTTAACTACAGCAATATGAACAACCATGGGAATGATATACGCCTTTACCTATCGGACTCCAATAACTTGTCGCAGTACACTTCCCTGTTGAATTGCCATACTTATCAAAACATCTGATATGCATTGAACTATACCCTCCTTCTTCCATTGGATCTTCAATCATCGCCAACGCTTCCACATTGGCAAGAGCCAAGTCAGACATCACTTCTTTATCTTGAGCTTGGTAAGCCATTACTCCGGCGACTACAGCCAAAGCGGCTGCAAACGTGATTTTCAATATATTCTTTTTCATCTTTTGCTAATTTTTTATGTTATTGTTGTTTTTCATTGATACCTGCGAAGCCGCAAATCACCGATTTGCGAATCTTCTGTTTTCTTCTTAACTTTGCAACGGGTCAATTCTCCTTTCTATTTTAGGGTTTGACTGGAGTGGGAACATACAGGTTGTCTTCCAAATACACGCTGTATCGTTTCCACTCTACAATTATACATCCAAGCACTCACTTCAACCTGTATTTGATAATTATCGGATTATCATCTTCTTTTATGCTATTAATCTTGTCCAAATTATCTGCATCCAACAAGTGTTTGTCTATATACCTGTCTATTTCGTACGGATGCATAATTGAATAAAGCTGCTTGCCGTTTAAATGTAAGCAAAAATTAAGACTGGGGTTCTGCTTGTTCGAATGCAATATAATCCGCCCTGACATCCTGTCGTATATAACAGTTTCCCTGCCGCCATTCCTCATTATATAAAAATACAGATACGAATCATCCATCATTTTAATGACCGGAACAGGGTAATCGGAACGGAGAAGATAATCATTTATTTTCTCCATATTTTGAACGGTTTTCTTCAAGCTCTTTTCACTGGTCTTTTTGTCCGACACATCGCCAAAACGTTCTTCCATTTCCTCTTTCCGTACATCTTTTCCACCAAACGAATAGGTGATATATTTATTCAATTGCCGGTTCTCACCAATATTGTATATCGTATAATCCAAACACAAGGGCAAGAAATACAACCGGTCATTCATCTGTACAAAAGGGTTATAATTCATAGTCAACGTACAGACAAAATCATCAATATAAACTTCGGTTGAAGCTATCTCTTGCCTGGAATAATCACAAAAACAAATTACGGCATCTTTCTCTCCAAGCATGGTTGGCAATAAAATATACGAAATGTCATCTAATGGATAAAAACGTGAAAACGTATGGATATTCCCATTTTTCAAATCCTTCTTACCTTGAAATTGGAAGGACAAGTCATACGCATATATAATACCGAACGGATTCAGGATTTCGATGTGCTTGGTATAAGGGTTGTAAACAGCGTCTGTCAATATGGTATATTCATTCGGCCCATTTCCTCTACATGCTTTTGAATTGGAAATGTACCTGCCGTCCGCTGAAAATAAATATACTGTCTGTTTTTTATCTATAATAAGATAAACGCCTATTTCATCGTAAAACGCTATTTTATGAAATTGGTCAATAAGACAAGTGCTGTCTGTTTCAAGCGGCACCACTTCAATAGCGTCAACGAAAGCATTCATCGGTAAATCCTCATTGTCAAGATAATCTATATCAGTAACATCACGGTCGTCGGACGCCTTTTCCACACACGAGAAAAACATTACCGAAAATACGGTTATCAAAAACAGGTTTACTATCTTCATAAAAACAAGCATTTATACTTTTTGTTCTAATATCATTATTCAATACTTCGGTAAATAATTAATTAAACACTTAAAAGTCAGCGAGTTAAATTAACAAGAGTTAGCATAAAAGAATTGGTCAAGTGCTTGATTTTCAGTAACTTTATGTTCTCAACGCATAAGTTAAACATGGAAATATCAGGAGCACTCAACCAATATATGAATATCTGCAGGGATGCCTTTAATGGATATACCGCAAAGTTAAACAAAAGTACGAAATATGTCGTAATGGAGACACTACTTTTATTTATGGTCATACCAAGTTCGGGTATGCGGAACGTCAGCGTATCGTCAATGGAGACACTACTTTTATTTATGGTCATACCAAGAAAAATAAACTTCACACAA
>URCM01000002.1 GCA_900546355.1 uncultured Bacteroides sp. | reverse complement strand
TGTTGCTCAGGAACTTATAAATAAAGTTAAATCAAAGTGTTGCGGAATTAAGGATAAATATCTCATCGTCTTCCACGACTTCAAAAGTGAAATGGTGCTTATCGAGATGAGCGATGGAAACGAACCGGGCCACATCGGCGAGATAGAGCGAGCCATCAATGACCGCAACTATACCACATACGATTTTCATCCCATAGGCGAAACCTCCAGCACCCTGACCGATGAGGAACACAAAGCCAATATCCGCAAGGGTATCGCCAGATGTTTACGGGGTGATGTGTTCCAAATCGTCCTCTCACGCCGGTTCATCCAGCGGTTCCAAGGCGATGACTTCAAGCTCTACCGTGCCTTGCGGAGCATCAATCCCTCGCCTTACCTCTTTTATTTCGACTTTGGCGGATTCCGCATCTTCGGCTCTTCACCCGAAACCCATTGTAAGATAGAAGACGGACAAGCCACTATCGACCCCATAGCGGGCACCACCCGAAGAAGCGGGAACAAGGAGGCCGACCGGAAACTGACCGAAGCCTTACTTGCCGACCCGAAAGAAAATGCCGAACACGTGATGCTGGTTGATCTGGCCCGGAACGATTTGAACCGAAACTGTACGGACACACACGTGGCTTTCTACAAAGAGCCGCAATATTATAGCCACGTCATCCATCTGGTAAGCCGGGTATGCGGAACGCTCCGGAATGACACAACTGCTATCCGAGCCTTCATTGACACTTTCCCCGCAGGCACGCTGAGTGGTGCGCCGAAGGTACGCGCCATGCAGCTTATCAGTGAAATCGAGCCGCACAACCGAGGCGCATACGGAGGCTGCATCGGCTTTATCGGGCTAAACGGCACACTGAACCAAGCCATTACCATCCGCACCTTCGTAAGCCGCAACCACGAACTGTGGTTCCAGGCAGGAGGAGGCATTACCGCCCTAAGCAACGAAGAAAACGAATTGCAAGAAGTAAACAACAAACTGGGTGCCTTGAAGAAAGCCATCCTGATAGCCGAACAACTCTAAACCCAAGACTCATGAAAACCGTTATCATAGACAATTATGACTCGTTTACTTATAACCTGAGCCAAATATTGCAAGAATCAGGAGCCGAAGTCACCGTATTCCGCAACGACAAATTCCGTATGGAAGAAGTGGAAGCATACGACAACATTGTACTCTCGCCCGGCCCGGGCATCCCCGAAGAAGCCGGATTGCTGCTTGATGTTATCCGCACATATGCCGGAAGGAAACCCATCTTGGGCATCTGCCTGGGCGAACAGGCCATCGGCGAAGTGTTCGGCGGAAAACTCGTCAACCTCTCCACCGTCTTCCATGGCATCCAAAGCCCGGTAAACATTATCGCCGAAGATTATATCTTCCGCCACCTGCCTTCCGAGATTCCGGTCGGACGATACCATTCATGGGTAGTAGACACAGCCAGCCTTCCGCCTTGTTTAGAGACACTGGCGGTCAGTAAAGAAGGCTATATCATGGCCTTACGCCACCGCGATTATGACATCCGCGGCATTCAGTTCCATCCCGAATCAGTCTTGACCCCCGACGGGAAACAAATCCTACGAAACTGGGTGGAACATATCTATTAAAAAATATAACGGAACACAGAATTTAATGAAATCATGAAAGAAACATTGATACGCCTTTTCGCCCATGAAGAACTCTCGCACGAAGAGGCATACGCGCTGATGCAAGGCATCACACAAGGCAAATACAACGATACACAAGTGGCATCGCTGCTCACCGTATTCCAAATGCGGGGAATCAAAGTAAACGAGCTGACCGGATTCCGGAAAGCCCTGTTAGAGACCCGCATCCCCGTCGATTTATCCGCATACAGCCCGATAGACATCGTAGGGACAGGAGGCGACGGGAAAAACACCTTCAACATATCCACTTGTGCCTGCTTCGTGGTGGCAGGAGCAGGCTATGCCGTAGCCAAACACGGCAACTATGGAGCTACATCAGTAAGCGGGGCCAGCAACGTGATGGAACAACACGGGGTACATTTCACGTCCGACGAATCCCAATTGCGCCGTTCCATCGAAATGTGCAATATGGCATACCTTCATGCCCCGCTCTTCAATCCTGCCATGAAGCACGTGGCAGGAGTGCGCAAAGCCCTGCAGGTACGTACGCTCTTCAATCTCCTCGGGCCGCTCATCAATCCCTGCCAGCCTACCTATCAACTTCTGGGAGTTGCCGACCTGGCACAAATGCGCCTATACACCAACACGCTCCAGCAACTAGGCATCGGGTTCGCCGTGGTCAACAATTTAGACGGATACGATGAAATCTCCCTCACCGATGAGTTCAAGGTAATGACCAACCGATACGAGACCATCTACCGGCCTGCCGACCTGGGATTTTCGCTCGCCCGACAAGAAGAACTATCGGGAGGCGATACGCCACAGGAAGCTGCACAGATATTCGACAACGTGTTACAAAACCGTGCCACAAAGGCTCAAACTGAATGTGTCCTGATCAACGCCTCGTTCGCCATACAAGCCCGGGAACCGGAGAAGCCCATCGAAACATGCGTGGCACTGGCACGCGAATCGCTGGAAAGCGGACGGGCATGGGAAACTTTATGCCGGTTTATTGAGATAAACGATAAGTAGTTAATAGCTAAGAGTGAATAACAAACACTATTAGCTATAACTATCCACCGTCAACTATCAATTATTAATTATTAATTGTTAACTATTAACTATATGAAGGATATTTTAGAAGAAATCATCGCCCATAAACGCATCGAGATAGCCGAACAAGAAAAAGCCGTCTCCATCGCTTTCCTTGAAAAACAGATAGAGGGGAATCGCCCGTGCAGAAGCCTGAAACAAAGCATCCTTGCCTCGCCCACCGGCATCATTGCCGAGTTTAAACGACGTTCTCCCTCGAAAGGTTGGATCCATCAAGACGCCAATGCCGGAAAGATACCTGCCGAATACCAGCAAGCCGGAGCTGCCGCCCTTTCCATACTGACCGATGAAACATACTTCGGAGGTTCGCTAAAAGATATCCGTGCGGCTCGCCCCACGGTCGTCCTTCCCGTCTTGCGCAAGGATTTTATCATCAGCTACTACCAATTATTGCAAGCCAAAGCTGTGCAGGCTGATGCTGTCCTGCTGATAGCAGCCGCCCTTACCCCACAAGAATGTTTTACCCTGGCCCGTCAGGCACACGAACTGGACCTGGAAGTATTGCTGGAACTGCATGCCGAGCAAGAACTGGACTACATCTGTGATGAAGTGGACGTTATAGGAATCAACAACCGCGACCTGGGCACATTCCATACAGATGCCACCCATTCGCTCAGCATTGCCGAGAAACTCCCAAGCGGCAAAGTACGGATTTCTGAGAGCGGAATTTCCCAGCCCGACACAATCCGCCTACTGCATGAAGCGGGATTCGATGGTTTCCTGATTGGCGAAACCTTTATGAAAACCCCGCACCCGGGAGAAACATTGTACCACTTCATCCAATCAGCCGGCCTATGATAGTGAAAGTATGCGGAATGCGTGAAGCAGACAACATCCGTGCAGTAGAACGTGCCGGAGCCGACTGGATGGGATTCATCTGCTACGAAGGCTCCAAACGGTATGTAGCCACAACACCCGATTACCTGCCGGAACGGAGCAAACGGGTAGGAGTATTCGCCAATGCAAGCATCGAAAACATCCGCGAACGTGCCCATGCGCTCCGGCTCGACTTCCTGCAACTCCACGGAACAGAAAGCCCCGAACTATGCAGCATCCTGCACACGGAAGGCTATCGCCTCATCAAGGTATTCGCACTCCGAAGCATAGCCGACCTGAAGCAGATTCCACCCTTTGCCCCCTATTGCGATTACCTGCTCTTCGATACTCCTTGTACAGGCTTCGGAGGCTCGGGGAAAACATTCGACTGGGAACTGCTCCGGCACTACGATGGAGACACACCGTTCATCCTAAGTGGAGGCATACGTCCCGAAAGCCTGAACGAACTCTGCCGCTTCCGTCATCCCAAGTGGGCAGGCATCGACCTGAACAGTGGCTTCGAAACCGCTCCTGCCGTAAAAGATGCAGCAAGGCTGAAGACATTCATCGAGACCATCAAGAAAACATCCTGTTAATAACAATCCAAACTTTACTCAACCATGAACCGTATCAACCAATTATTCGAACAAAAGAAGCACGGAATTCTTTCCATTTATTTCTGTGCCGGAAACCCGAAAACCGACAACACCGTAGACATTATCCGCACCCTCGAAGCGCAAGGCGTCGATATGATAGAAATCGGCATCCCCTTCAGCGACCCCATGGCAGATGGCCCGGTCATCCAAGATGCAGCCACCCAAGCCCTGCGTAACGGCGTGACCCTCCGCCAGTTGCTCTGCCAACTGAAGGATATCCGCAACAAAGTGCATATCCCTCTTATCCTGATGGGATACCTTAACCCGATTATGCAATACGGATTCGAACGTCTATGTCAAACCTGCCAGGCATACGGCATCGATGGCTTCATCATCCCCGACCTCCCATTTAAAGACTACATCGAAGAATACCGTCCCATAGCCGAACGATATGGCGTGCGCGTCATCATGCTCATCACTCCCGAAACCAGCGAAGAGCGCATCCGCAAAATCGACCGACATACCGAAGGATTCATTTACATGGTATCGTCCGCCGCCACTACCGGAGCACAGAAAGATTTCGATGAGCAAAAACAAGCCTACTTCCGCCGTATCGAAGCGATGAACCTGCGCAACCCACGCATGATAGGTTTCGGCATCTCCAACCAGCAGACTTATGAAGCCGCGTCCGCCCACGCCGCCGGATGTATCATCGGAAGCAAATTCGTCACGCTTCTCAATGAAGAACAAGGCGATGCCCTGAAAGCGGTTACACGGCTCAAGAAGATGCTGGGAAAAGCATAAGCCTACTCTTTTTCATGCACCTATATTCAATCACTTCCGAATATAACCCTGACACTCCATGCACCTATATTCGGGAGCCGATGAACATAGGTGCATTATTTTACCTCCGCATAAAACTTGCAAATTGAAACATAAAAAGGTCCAAGCAATCAGATATCGCCCCTCCAACCAATCAAATTGTCAATTATTCATTGCATATTATCAATTGTTTTTCGTACCTTTGCACCAAAATACGCATCCGATATGATTAAGCCAAACTATCCTTCCGTACTCCTTATCTATACCGGCGGAACAATCGGCATGATTGAGAATCCGGAAACGGGAGCATTGGAAGCATTCAACTTCGACCAGCTTCAAGAGAACGTACCGGAGCTGAAACGCTTCAATTACCGCATCTCGTCGTACCAGTTTACTCCACCTATCGACTCCTCGGACATGGAGCCGGCGCTATGGGCGAAACTGGTGAAAATCATCCAATATAATTATGATAATTTCGACGGATTTGTCATCCTGCACGGTACAGATACCATGGCTTATACGGCTTCTGCCTTGAGCTTCATGCTGGAAAACCTGAGCAAACCGGTCATCCTGACGGGAAGCCAGTTGCCCATCGGCGTGCTGCGCACCGATGGTAAGGAAAACCTGATAACCTCTATCGAAATAGCTGCGGCCAAGCATCCCGATGGGACAGCTGTCGTGCCCGAAGTGTGCATCTTCTTCGAAAACCTGCTCTTGCGAGGGAACCGTACCACGAAAATCAATGCAGAAAACTTCAATGCCTTCCGCTCGTTCAATTACCCCCCGCTGGCCACGGCAGGCATCCATATTAAATATGAATACGACCGCATCCGCCGGGCACGACCCGACATTCCGATGCACGCCCATTTCGTATTCGATACAAATGTGGTGATTCTAACCATCTTCCCAGGCATACAAGAAAACATCGTAAGCAACATCCTGCATTCGCCCGGACTAAAAGCCGTAGTGCTGAAAACATACGGATCGGGCAACGCCCCCCAAAAGCCGTGGTTCATCCAATTGCTGAAAGAAGCCACCCTGCGTGGCATCGTCATTGTCAATATCTCGCAATGTTCCACGGGTACAGTGGAAATGGCTCGTTATGAAACTGGATTGCACTTGCTGGATGCCGGTGTCATCAGCGGATACGATGCGACCGTAGAAAGTGTACTTACCAAATTAATGTTCTTACTGGGACATAACCTGACCCCGCAACAAGTACGCAACGAAATGAACCATTCTATTGCCGGAGAATTTACCCGGGCCGAATTGTAACCTCATTGTAATACCTATTTCATACCAAAGAAACAAAAAGGACGCATCTTTGCAAACGGAAAATGGGATATATCAACTTTTACAAACCAATAATAAAGCCATGAACGAATATCGAATCCTTGTAGTAGACGATGAAGATGACTTATGTGAAATCTTGAAGTTCAACCTCGAAATGGAAGGTTATAAAGTAGATACCGCTAACTCGGCAGAAGAAGCGTTAAAATTAGACCTCACGCAATACAGCTTGCTGTTATTAGACGTGATGATGGGCGAAATATCCGGATTCAAAATGGCACGGATGCTGAAAGCCGACAAAGATACAGCCAATATCCCCATCATCTTCATCACAGCCAAAGATACAGAAAACGACACGATTACGGGCTTTAACTTAGGAGCCGATGACTATATTTCGAAGCCATTTTCATTACGTGAGGTCATCATGCGCGTGAAAGCCGTATTGCGCCGCACCGCCAACCTGCAACGGAGAGAAAGTGAAGAACTGCAATACAAAGGACTTGTCATCAATGTGCCGCAGAAAAAAGTGACCATTGATGGCGAAGAAGTTTCGCTGACCAAAAAAGAATTCGAAATCCTGCTTTTGTTATTGCAGAACGCCGGACGGGTCTTCTCGCGCGAAGACATCCTTTCGAAAGTATGGAACGATGAAGTATATGTACTCGACCGTACCATTGATGTGAATATCACCCGCCTGCGCAAGAAAATCGGAGAGTATGGTAAATGCATCGTCACCCGCCTGGGATACGGTTATTGTTTCGAATGCGAATAAACGATTTCACCACAGATTAAAAGCGACTCCTAATTAACAGTGAATAAAGAATAACGGTGCATGGGTTACACCTTTATTAATTATTCGCTATTGATTCAACCAGTATAACCTGTGGTGAACCTTTGATACAATATAAAAACGGATTGCTTATGACCAAACTGATGTATCGCCTGCTACCGTTCAGCAAACGACTCTTCTTATCTGTTGTCATGTTGTTCATCACCTTCGCTGTATGTTTCCTGATATTCCAATACAAACGTGAAAAGGAATATAAAAGCGACTTGCTGAATATGCAGCTACAAAACTATAACAACCGCATGTACGATTTCATTGCGGACAATGGCCAGCTTGATGCCGACTCCTTGCATCATTATGTAGTAACCCACATGATTCCCGACTTGCGCGTGACCCTCATCACTCCGCAAGGGAAAGTGGTGTACGACAATATCCAGCCCGATACAAGCAAATTCGAAAACCACCGCAACCGCAAGGAAGTGCAAGAGGCGCTGATGTACGGAAGCGGATACAGCATCAACCGCCACTCGGCAAGCATCAAGGGGGGAAATTTTTTCTACTCGGCCCGATACTATCCTTCGCAACAACTGATTATCCGCTCGGCTTTACCCTATAATGTCAGCCTTAGCAAACATCTAAAGGCCGATTCCGAATTCATATGGTTCACGTTCGCCGTCAGCCTGATGCTGATTGTCTTGTTCTACCGTTACACCAGGAAATTGGGAATGTCCATCACAAAACTACAACAGTTCGCCCTACGCGCAGACCGTAACGAACCGATAGACATTACAGAATCGTTCCCCAAAAACGAACTGGGAGAAATATCCCAACATATCATCAAGATATACCAACGGCTGCACCGCGCCAAAGAAGCTTTATACATCGAACGTGAGAAACTGATTTCCCACTTACAGACTTCCCACGAAGGATTAGGCGTATTCACACGGGAACGGAAAGAAATACTGGTAAACAACCTGTTTACCCAGTATGCCAATACGATTTCCGACCACAACCTGACCTCTACAGAAGAGGTGTTCAACATAGCCGAACTGCAACCGATAACCGATTTCCTTAACCGCAATGAAGGCAACTTCAGCAAAGAAGAGAAACGCCTGTCGCTGCATGTCGACAAAAACGGACGTTCTTTCTCGGTAGAATGTATCATTTTCCAGGATTTATCGTTCGAGATTTCCATCATTGACATTACGCAAGAAGAACAACAAGCCCGCTTGAAACGCCAACTGACCCAAAACATTGCACACGAACTGAAGACACCCGTAAGCAGCATACAAGGGTACTTAGAGACCATTCTCAACACGCCCAACCTGCCACAAACCACCATGCAGGCTTTTCTTGAGCGCAGCTATGCGCAAAGCAACCGCCTGACTGTGCTTTTACGCGACATCTCGGTGCTGACCCGCATGGATGAAGCACCCAATTTAGTAGAAAGAGAAAATGTCAACTTAAGCCTGATGCTGAAAAATATGCTGAACGAAGTGGCGTTGGCCCTGGAGGAAAAACACATCAAAGTCATCAACCGGATGCCAAACGAATTGATCATCAACGGAAACAGTTCGCTGCTCTACTCTATTTTCCGCAACCTGACAGACAATGCCATTGCGTATGCCGGCGTAGGTGTAACCATAAAAATCAACTGCTTCCGTGAGGATGAGAAATTTTACTACTTCAGTTTCTCCGATACAGGCGTAGGCGTGCCCGAAGAACATTTGAACCGCATCTTCGAACGTTTTTACCGGGTAGACAAAGGACGCTCGCGTAAATTGGGAGGAACCGGACTGGGGCTTGCCATTGTCAAGAATGCCGTTCTTTTCCACGGAGGAACCATCTTTGCCAAGAACAACCCCAGCGGAGGGCTGGAATTCGTATTCACCCTGCAAAAGAATAAAGAAGGATAAGAAACTGTTTTGAATTTCTCCAAAAAGTTTTTCTTGGCTTGATGTATCCGTTTTCGTGTGTGCTTTGGGCGATTTTTTGGTTCTTTTCGCTCCTGTTCTTCGTCAGATAGCCCGCTATCTTCCTCATCACAGAAGCGGAAATGCCTCAAAAACTCATCCAAAATCGTCACACAATAAATTTAAAACAGTTTCTAAGAAAAGCATACCAGAACATAAAAAAAGGACAAAGGCACAGCGCTTTTTCACCGGTTGAAAACACTACTATTCGCGCTGTGCCTTTATTGGCTACGGCTTATTCTCTTGACCGACACTCCATGTACACACGAAATGAGGATGAAGAAAATAATGAATCAGGTAATTTTTCGATTGTGGAGTGCAATATTCCCTACCGGCGAAACATCCTTCGGGATACACACGGAAAGGCGACATACAGAGATGACGCTTAAAATCGACCTCCGCTTGATCCATCAACTTAAACAAGGTTTCTTTCGCCGACCAATGCAGCAACATATAATATAAGGTAGCGGACGACGTATCATCGTGACAGTCCTTCAGCGCATCTGTTTCACCTCGCAATTCTTCGTCACTCATAAAACGGCTGGCTACTTTCAACACCCTGTCAGAAACCTGTTCGATGTCTATACCCACTTCTGCCGTTGGGTGAAGCGCCACAGCTACATACCCTTTGGTATGGGAAATAGACAAATGATAACTACAATCTGCCAGGAAAGGCTTGCCCGAAGGCTCATGGCAAACCTGCTTTTCCTCTCCGCATATCGCTTTCAGCAAT
The DNA here is from genome assembly GCA_900546355.1 of uncultured Bacteroides sp. Taxonomy (GTDB): domain Bacteria; phylum Bacteroidota; class Bacteroidia; order Bacteroidales; family Bacteroidaceae; genus Phocaeicola. Next base: position 65,801 of record URCM01000002.1, on the reverse strand, counting down.
ACCCGAACGGCTAAATACTCCATCCGGCGCGACTCGGCACGCAAACGGGACAGTTCCTCATCATAAGGCAACGCATCCCCCAAGGCGGCACGCATCTCTTCCGCCGTCTCTTCTACCTTCCAAACGGCGAACCTGCCCCCCTCGCATTCCCAACTTTTAAACAGAGACATTCTTCCGGGTGACTTTTACTTTTACAATGCGGTGCGCGTCCATTTCGAGCACTTCGAATATGAAATCCTTGTAACGGATAATCTCGTGCAACGCCGGAAACTCACCTTTCAATTCCAACACTAAGCCCGCCAAGGTATCGGCATCTCCGGCGACCTCTTCAAAATCATCCGAATCAACGCCGATAATCTTATAGAAATCGGTAAGCAATGTTTTTCCTTCGAACACATACACTGTATCCGAGAGCTTTACATAAGTACGCTCTTCATCATCGTATTCATCATTGATTTCCCCTACTATCTCTTCGATAATATCCTCCATGGTCACCAGTCCCGAAGTACCTCCAAACTCATCCACTACTATCGCTATATGAATCTTATTCGCCTGAAAATCGCGGAGCAAATCGTCAATCATCTTGGTCTCGGGCACAAAATAAGCGGGACGTATCAGATTCTGCCATTTGAAATCGTCTCCTTTTTCTATATAAGGCAACAAATCTTTGATATACAGAATGCCTTTTATATTGTCGCGCGATTCTTCGTAGACAGGAATACGGGAATAAGCATTGTCGACCACACACTTGATGACTTCCGGAAACGGCGTGTCGATTTCCAAATCCACCATATCCAACCGAGAAGTCATCACCTCCTTCGCCGTTTCCTCGCCAAAACGGATAATGCCTTCCAGCATATTACTTTCTTCCGATATTTCATTCTTATCGGTCAATTCCAAAGCCTGTGAAAGTTCGTCTACCGAAAGCCCAGGCTTCTTGTGTTTCTGTGCCATCCGGTTGGCAAAAAAAGCCGACCGGACCAACAGGTTCGAGAAAGGACGGAAAAAAACGCGCAAGAAAGAAACAAGCGAAGACACCGTGCGGCAAAAACCCAACGCATTCTGCGCCGAATAAATGCGAGGCATAATCTCGCCAAACAACATCAAAAGAAAAGTCAGGATAACCGTAAGCAGAATAAGTCCCAGCCAATAAGCACCTTCCCAATCTGCCACATCAGCGAAGAAATACAAGCCCAAGACCACTATCGCCACATTGATGAAATGATTAGAGATAAGGATAGTGGCCAACAGATGTTCGGAATCGTCCAATAATTTCCGGATACGCTTGTCTGACTCCGACTTTCCTTCGTTCACTTTATCCTCTTCATCTTCAGACAAAGAAAAGAAAGCTATCTCCGAAGCCGAGACCAAACCGGAAATGCACAATAACACAATAGCAACAATCGCGGCTACAACCGCTCCCGCTGAAGGAGATGTAAAAGTCAAGCCGCCTAACCAATCTTTAATGAAAGATAAACACGAGTCAGGATCCAAAATAATACAATTTAGTTAAACATCAAGTTCGCATGCCCCATAAAGGCATTCTCTTAAAACGGCAAGTCATCGGAAGGCGAGGACGGTTGTTGCGCCGGTTGCGAAGCCGCCGCAGGCCGTGCATTGACTGCTTCCGGCTGAGGCTGTGACTGACGTGGAGTAAGCATCTCCATGTTATCCCCGAAAATCTCTACCACATAACGCTTGATACCGTTCTGGTCATCATACGACCGCGAACGTATCTTACCTTCTATATAAAGCTTGTCGCCTTTATGCACATATTTCTCGGCTGTTTCCGCCAAACCACGCCACAACACGATGTTGTGCCACTCTGTACGTTCAGGCACTTGCACGCCGTTTGCCAACGTATAACCTCTTTCGGTAGTAGCCAACGGGAATGTAGCTACCGCCACCCCGCTATCCAAATAACGCACATCAGGATCTTTCCCGACATTGCCTATCAACTGAACCTTATTCAATGACATCTTACTCTTTTTCTTTATGATTTGGTTTCAAAATTAAAGAAAAAAAACGAGAAACCAAACGAGGAACCGCAAATTTCTGTAAATCATCTGCTGATACCCGCAGAAACGCCCCCTGAGGCTTATCCGTTTCGCCAATCACCACTTTGTAACAATCGGCGTAAATCACCCGATGAGACAATACATGCTTTACCCGCTTTTCTACCAGCCGGACGGCATGCACCTTACATCCGTCGAAAAGCCGCTTATACGCCGGAAGCCCGCACAACTCTTCCCAGGCTATCTCCCGCTCTGTCTCTATCAGAGGTAACTCATACAGATTATGCCAGATGTCTCCGGCCTCACGCTTATGGAGAAACGTGCAACCGCCTGCCTCTATATAAAAATAAAGGAAATAACGTTCGGTCACCTTCGTTTTGTGCTGCTTGCGTGGCAACACGCCGACCAGCCCCTTTTGCAAAGCCACACAACCGTCCGACAACGGACAAAACAAACACGAAGGCGACGCAGGCACACACTGCAAAGCGCCGAAATCCATAATGGCTTGATTATACAATGCCGGCTCCGATTCTTCCAGCAGCTCCTGCGCCAAAGCGGCATACATTTTCTTGCCCGATGCAGTATCGATAGGTTCTTCTATCCCCATCCAGCGGGAAAGTACCCGATAGACATTCCCGTCTACCACAGCATAGGGCATGCCGTAAGCAAACGAACAAATGGCGGCGGCCGTATAGTCGCCCACTCCTTTCAGCTTACGCACCTCCTCGTATGTTTCAGGAAACGCGCCCCGCCCGGCTATTGTCCGGGCAGCCTCATGCAAATTCCTCGCCCGTGAATAATACCCCAACCCTTGCCAATATTTCATCACCTCGTCTTCATCAGCATCCGCCAACGCGAAAACATCCGGGAACCGCTCCACGAAACGACAATAATAATCGTATCCCTGCGCCACCCGTGTCTGTTGCAAAATAATCTCCGATATCCATATTTTATAAGGATCTTTCGTATCCCTCCACGGCAAATCCCGTTTGTTTTCCTGATACCAGCGTATCAGTGTTTCCCCGAACCGATTCATGCTTCCCTACTGTTATTTTGAGTAAAATCACTTAAAAACTTCCGCAAAAATACAGGTTTTCAGGATGCCGGATGCACTTTTTCTAAAATTTATCGAAAGAAATTTCTCCATGAGCGAGAAAAGCTATATATTTGCATTCCAAAAAATTAAGATAACGTATAACAATAATTATTAGCGAAATGACTAAAGCAGATATTGTAAACGAAATTGCCAAAAACACCGGCATTGACAGACAAACGGTATTGACCACGTTGGAAGCATTTATGGAATCAGTAAAGACTTCATTATCAAATGACGAGAACGTATATCTCCGCGGTTTCGGCAGTTTCATCGTGAAGAAAAGAGCGCAGAAGACTGCCCGCAACATTTCAAAGAATACCACCATCATCATTCCGGAACACAACATTCCGGCATTTAAACCAGCAAAAACATTTACTCTTTCAGTAAAAAAATAAATTAACATTAGTATTAACCCTATAAAATTTTGAAGCTATGCCAAGCGGAAAGAAAAGAAAAAGACATAAAATGTCTACTCACAAGCGTAAAAAAAGACTGAGAAAGAACAGACATAAAAGCAAAAAATAATTGTTAGTCTGTCCGACTTCAATAAAGAACAAACTTGTAAAGCTCCTCATAGTCTTTCAGGTTTGTTCTTTGTGTATGAGAATTATTGTATTAACCCTGTAAACTAAGTAACCAAGTGACAAGCGAATTAGTAGTAGATGTACAGCCGAAGGAAATTTCTATCGCCCTGCTGGAGGACAAAAACTTAGTAGAGTTTCAGAAAGAAGAAAGAAACCTTTCTTTTTCCGTAGGCAATATGTACGTGGGCAAAGTGCGCAAACTAATGCCCGGACTGAACGCCTGCTTCGTTGATGTAGGTTTCGAAAAAGACGCTTTCCTTCATTACTTAGACCTCGGGCCTCAATTCCTTTCCTTTCAGAAGTATCTGAAGCAAGTTATCAGCGACCGTAAGAAACTTTATCCGATGACGAAAGCATCCATGCTGCCCGACATCGAAAAAGACGGAAGCATATCCAATATCCTGCAGCAAGGACAAGAAGTCATCGTGCAAATCGTAAAAGAACCCATCTCGACCAAGGGTCCCCGACTGACGTGCGAACTCTCCTTTGCAGGCCGTTACTTAGTGCTTATTCCGTTCAACGATAAAGTGTCGGTATCACAGAAAATCAAATCGAGCGAAGAACGCGCGCGGCTCAAACAACTGCTGCAAAGCATCAAGCCTAAAAATTTCGGCGTCATCGTACGCACGGTAGCCGAAGGTAAACACGTGGCAGAACTGGATGCCGAACTGAAGGTCTTACTGAAACATTGGGAAGACACCATCACAAAAGTACAAAAGGCAACCAAATTGCCTTCCTTGGTGTATGAAGAAACCAGCCGCACGGTAGCCATGCTGCGCGACTTGTTCAATCCTTCTTACGAAAGCATTCATGTAAACGACGAGACCGTTTACAATGAAGTAAAGAATTATGTATCCTTGATAGCCCCCGAACGTGCGGGCATCGTCAAGCTATACAAAGGCCAACTTCCCATTTTTGATAACTTTGCCATCACCAAACAAATCAAGTCGTCGTTCGGGAAAACCGTTTCTTATAAAAGCGGGGCTTATCTGATTATCGAACACACCGAAGCGCTGCACGTAGTAGACGTGAACAGCGGGAACCGTTCGAAATCGACCAACGGACAAGAAGCCAATGCTCTCGACGTCAACTTGGGCGCAGCCGATGAGTTGGCACGCCAACTTCGATTAAGGGATATGGGAGGAATCATCGTTGTCGACTTTATCGACATGAACCTTGCCGAAAACCGTCAGAAACTGTACGAACGCATGTGCCAGAATATGCAAAAAGACCGCGCCAAGCACAACATCTTGCCGCTAAGCAAATTCGGCCTGATGCAGATTACCCGCCAACGTGTACGTCCGGCTATGGATGTGGCTACAGATGAAGACTGCCCTACCTGTTTCGGCAAAGGCAAAATCAAGCCTTCCATCCTGTTTACAGATACGCTGGAAAGCAAAATTGACTACCTGGTCAATAAGTTGAAGGTCAAGAAATTTACATTGCACATCCACCCTTACGTGGCTGCTTATATCAACCAAGGCTTCATGTCGCTCAAACGGAAGTGGCAGATGAAATACGGATTCGGTATCCGTATCATCCCAAACCAAAGCCTTGCCTTCCTGCAATATAAATTTTATGATGCGCACAACGAAGAAATAGACATGAAAGAGGAGTTCGAAATCAAGTAAGAAATTGTAAAAAACACCCCTCTAAAACGAATCCCCTTGTTTTACTTGCCACTTACATGCAAGATAAAACAAGGGGATTGGTCTATCTGCCCGTTCTGCCCGGACAATCACTTTATTCAATCGACTTTGCGCATCGTGAACTTTTCGTAATATTCACCATCCCCGTATCTGCCAGAAACCTCAATAATTAATTCTGCAGCCGTCAAAGAAGTAACGGTAAATATCATAGTTTCTCCATATACCGATATAGCCAACCGATTGCCAGACAAATTCCAGTCGCAATTTATACCTAAAAAATTTCCAGAACCATCTTCCGAAAACTCACAATATTCATCACCGATAGGTTCATCAAAGCTTATACGCTCGCCATCTTCGTAAAAATACCCCTGGTCGCGCACAATTTCCCATATCCCATACAAATTGGACGCATCTACATTTCCACCATATAAGCTAGCTAAACAGCCACCTACTGAATATTAAACGGACAGTCAAGCGGAAATACATGAAAAAGCCACCGACTTCACCGCACTTTTGCGCGCTGAAGTCGGTGGCTTTTTCATCCATACGGTTCAAATCCGGCTTACTCTTGCTCTTCGGCAACAGTTTCCACAGTCTCCATTTGGGGAGCGTCAACAAACTCTGTTTCACCGCCTGCAACAAGCAGGTTATACCACTGGATAAGTTTCTTGATATCGCTGGTACGTACGCGGTCGCGGTCATAATTAGGCAATATAGCCGCCATAAATTCGCCCAGCTCTTCGCCCGACGCTTTCTTATAGTCGAACTGCACCTGCGCACCGTTTTCTTTCTGTTTAATCGATTCGAGCACTGTAGCCAAAGGCACTTCGTTGGCATCGGTATACATGGCGATATCGCCCAACGAAATTACTTTGTCACTGGCATAAACCGGCATTCTTTTCTTATCGGCCACACTTTCAACAATCAGCATATTTTTAGCCTGAGAAATCAGCTTATACAGTCCCGGTTTTCCCGAGACAGCCAAAATAGTTTTCAACATACGTATTAAAATGGTTTATTTAATTATTTTTATTTTGTGAGGCAAAAATACAATTCGCTTCCGACATACACAAATTTAGCCGGAGGCTTTTAGCTTTTTTCCAAAGTTTTCAGCAAATCGTCCAGCTGTGGAGCCAAAGGCTCGATGCCGTCATTGCGTATGACGTAATCCGAAAGCCGGCATTTCATCTCGTCATCCATCTGAGCCGCCATCCTACGGCGTATCTTTTCTTCCGTAGTGCCGTCGCGCCCCATCGCACGGCGCATCCTTACTTCCTGTGGCGCATATACCGTCACAACCACATCCACTATATCTTCAAAACCCGACTCGAACAAGATAGCCGACTCTAACGCCACAAACGCACAATCTGCCTTTGTGGCAACCCACCGCAGAAAATCAGCCTTCACCCGCGGATGCACTATCGCATTAATCCGCGCCGCATGCCGAGGGTCGGCAAACAGATAACCTGCCACCAATGGCTTGTTGAGCGTACCGTCTGCCTGATAAGCCGTCTCACCCAACAAACCGGTTAAACCCTGCCGGATATCCACATCGGCCTGCATCAGCCGCTTTGCCTCGCTATCGGTATCGTAAACCGGAACACCCCGTTCCTGCAACAGGCGTGAAACATACGATTTGCCGCTCCCGATACCTCCTGTTATGCCTATCCTTACCATCCGGTTTCCTCCCCTGCCGTTTGTTCTATCAGATAATCGACGGAAGAAGGCGATATGCGGACATGACTGACATAATCGGGAGTGGTTTTCAAAGTCAACGGCAATTTGTCGCCCTTTGCGCGCAAGATGTCTTCGTAAGTAACCCCGATGAAAAAGTCATCCGAATCAACGTCCTTGAAATGAGACAAGCCCACCTGAAAAGTGACTTGCACTTTCGAAGGGAAAGTGCGCAACACCTTATTCGCCGGAAAGTTGATGCCTACTATCGGTACTTCGACCGTCTTTTCGGAATACATGTCGACATACACCATCAAATCGTTGTAAGCCGGTACAAATTTCACTCCTTTTATTTTCTGAAGCGTCACCCGCTGGTTCAACGTATCGTTCACATTTTCAAGATGTACTTTTGAAGTATAAGCGGCGGTCAGCGTATCAAGCACCTCCTCGGGTGCATAAGCGATAACAGAATCGGGCGAAAAGCCTACATGAGAAATGTAATACTGAAGTCCGGCACTGACATCACCGTTCAGACGGACGGGCACTTTCTTGGCTTTTCCCATCGTGTAAATAAAATCGAGCGTATCGGGACGTATGGATATGAGATGGGTAGAAACATTCAGCTGGGCAGATACCTTCTTCAATAAATCTGCCGAAGAAATATGTACATGTGTCCCGCGGTCTTTATAGTCATTGAAATCGAATGAAACGGGGAAAAAAGTCCTTCCCAGCATATAATTGAGCAATACAGTCCCACGGTCTTCCACCCTCACCCGCACATCACCGGGCAGTTCGGATGTCAGCACAGCCTCTTTAGGCACATTCTTGAGACGCAACGGCACTCTAAACTCCGTCTGATACACGTCGTCTAATGTCTGCAACATCCAGAATGCAAAAGAAACCAGTACAAAAAACAGGAAGACCAGAGCCTCCTTACACTTATCGCTAAGTAAGAATTTCCTGATCTTCCGTATTCCCAGTCTATAATATCGCTGTATGTTCTTTACATCGAACATCGATTATACCTTTATTATGCGTTATTTATTCGTCTGAGCTTGCGCATCAGCGTAAATGGAATTCTTATCCACCTTGATTTTTACGCTCGGCGCAATCTCTACGACAACAGCATTGTCTTCGATTTCCTTAATCTTGCCATAAATTCCTCCCGCTGTGATAACAGACTGACCCACTTCCAGATTCTTGCGGAAGTTCTGGATTTCTTTCTGCTTTTTGTTCTGGGGACGAATCATAAAGAAATACATAATAGCGAAAATCGCCACCATCATAATCAGGAAAGAGTAATCGCCTCCTCCTTGCGCTGCCATAAATACAGTTAACAAATTCATAATAGTCTTTTCTTAATTAATAAAATATCAGCGGACAAATATATTAATTTTTCGTCAGCTTATTTTCCTTTTTCAACTTATTAACTATTCCATCCAACGTACCGTTGATAAAACCGCCGCTCTTCGGAGTGCTATACAACTTGGCGATTTCCACGTATTCGTTCAATGATACATTGACCGGGATGTTTGGGAAACTCAGTATTTCAGCCAACGCAATCTGCATAATCACCATATCCATCACAGCTACGCGCTTCAAATCCCAATTTTTCGAATTCTCACTGATAAGATGACGATAATAATCAGCGTTCAAGATGGTACGACGGAAAAGCTTGCGTGCAAAGTCTTGGTCTTCCTCGTCCTTAAACTCGGGAAGCAACGCTTGGTTCTCGCCGTTTTCGGGAGCGAAACGCTTGATGGTCTTCAGCACGAACGTATCGACAATTTCCTTATCATCGTTCCAATACAAGCTTTGGTCTTCAAGTACTTCATCCAATGCCTGGTTATTGAAGATCATTTTCTTATAAAGCTTTCTCCACACCTCACGGTCTTCCTCGTACGAAGAAGTCTCGCTCTCCATATATTCCTTATATATATCGCTCTGCATAATCTGCTCACACAAACTCTTAATGAATTCGCCTTCGTTTTCCCATGTCTTCTTTTGGGAATTGACAAATTCGTTCAACTGCTTGTTTACTTCCAGCTGAGCGATAAACCGGTTGTCAACAAACTTTGTGTTAGGGTTCAAGTCTTCCGGCGTAGGAACAAGTTTGTGCTTGGCAGCATCCAACCGCCTGTTGGCATACCGCGTCACTTCTACCATGAGAAGCAGAAGATAATTGTACAGGTCATACGCTTTGGACAAACTGAAGAACAACTCCTTTTCTGCAGTATCCAAATTTTTCCCGCCGTTCTGATAATAAGCGTAGATTATCTGCACTACTTTCAAACGAATAAGAACTCTGTTAATCATACCTATTTTTTATAACTATGTCACATAATGTGACTGCAAAAGTAGCTATTTTCATCCATATCTTCCAAATAAACTTCTGTTTTTTACTGTTTTTTTCCGTTTATAGATATTTTAAGTTATCTTTTTTTGGCTGTCTGAAGAAAAATCAGCAATTTTGGGGCATGTTTTTAGAAATTACATACTCATGGAGGAAATGAAAAAGAACACGATGACTGAAGGAGACAAAGAAATCGTTTTTACGAAAGCTATTAAAGCAGGAAAAAGAATCTATTATCTGGATGTAAAGAAAAACCGGAAAGGGGAAATGTTTCTCGCCATCACTGAAAGCAAGAAAGTCACAACCGGCGAAGGAGACGCTTCACAAGTCAGTTTCGAGAAACATAAAATATTCCTTTATAAAGAAGATTTCGAAAAATTCATGACCGGACTTCACGATACCATCCAATATATCGAACGCGAACAAGGGCCGATAGCAGGGGAAAGCCATATTGCCCGAAACGAAGATATCGCGAACGACGGATTGATGGACGAACCGCTGAAAACGGATGACATCAAGATTGACATTGATTTTTAAGGAAGAACGCTTGCAATATCAAAGATTATCATTACCTTTGCACCGCTTTTTCAAATTTCAGCGTTGTGACAAAGATATTGACGCATCGTGTGATGGTGAATTAAGCAAAAACCACTTAATTTAGAGTAACACAAAAAAATTATCAAACAATGAAATCAATCGACATTGCCGGTTCTTTGAGAACTGAAACAGGAAAGAAAGCAACACGTGATTTGCGTAGAAACGATCAGGTGCCTTGTGTTTTGTATGGAGTAAACAAAGACGAAAAAGGTCTTCCGGTTGCCACTCACTTCACTGTAACCGTTGAAGGTCTGCGCAAATTGGTTTATACTCCGCACATTTACGTTGTCAACTTGAATATCGACGGACAAGTGGTAAACGCTATCATGAAGGATATCCAGTTCCATCCCGTAACTGACGCCATCCTGCATGTTGACTTCTATCAAATCAACGAAGAATTCCCCATTACAATGGAAGTTCCCGTCCAATTGGAAGGTTTGGCAGAAGGTGTTAGAGCCGGTGGTAAGCTGGTTATGCAAGTTCGCAAGCTGAAAGTGAAAGCTTTGTACAACAACGTTCCCGAACGTATGGTAATCAACGTTACCAACTTGGGATTGGGCAAAACAATCAAGGTTGGCGACTTGCACTATGACAACCTGGAAATCCTTAACGCTAAAGACACTGTGGTATGCGCAGTTAAATTGACTCGTGCCGCACGTGGCGCTCAGGCAGCTGCCGCTAAATGATAAGGATTAAAAAACGATTAATTGTACAAATCCGCTTTCAATGAAATATTTGATTGTAGGCTTGGGAAACATCGGTGATGAATATCACGAAACCCGGCACAACATAGGATTTATGGTATTGGACGCTTTGGCTAAGGCGTCCAATATTGTTTTCAAGGACGGACGATACGGGGCTACCGCCTCATTATCGCTTAAAGGCAGGCAACTTATTTTACTGAAACCTTCTACTTACATGAACCTGAGCGGAAACGCTGTCCGCTACTGGATGCAGCAAGAGAAAATCCCGTTGGAAAACGTGCTCATCGTAGTAGATGACCTGGCACTACCGCTCGGAAGCCTCCGTCTGAAAGGCAAAGGAAGTGATGCCGGCCACAACGGTCTGAAGCATATCGCCGCTACATTGGGCACACAAAACTATGCAAGGCTGAAATTCGGCATTGGCAATAACTTCCCGAAGGGGGGGCAAATAGATTATGTATTGGGACACTTTGACGAAGAAGAACAAAAAGCATTGCCCGAACGGATTGCCATAGCAGAAGAAATCATCAAAAGTTTCTGCCTTGCCGGTCTGAACATTACCATGAATCAATTTAATAATAAATAACGACCTATGCCTGAAGCAAGAATAGACAAATGGATGTGGGCTGCCCGCATCTTCAAGACCCGCACCATTGCAGCCGAGGCTTGTAAGAAAGGAAGAATACACATCAACGGTGCACAAGCCAAACCTTCGCGCATGGTAAAACCCGGCGATGTGATTCAGGTAAGGAAACCACCTGTCACCTATTCTTTCAAAGTGTTGCAAGCAATAGAAAAACGTGTAGGAGCCAAGTTAGTTCCGGAAATCATGGAGAACGTGACTACACCCGATCAATACGAATTGCTGGAAATGAATAAAATCAGCGGATTCGTCAATCGTGCCAAAGGAACAGGAAGACCTACCAAGAAAGACCGGCGTGACTTGGACGAATTTTTTACACCCGAATACCTGGATGACTTCGACTTCGATTTCGATGATGAAGAAGACGAGGAATAAACAATCCTAATCAGTTCACCACAGAGGACACAGAGCACCACAAAAAGGGAAAATGTAAACCGAACAACCTTGGCGGCGAGATTTCCTAATGATTCCTACTGACATTTACACAAAATTTTGGACAGTGTCACACAAAATCTTGGATGGTGTCGGGAAATTAAAACTCTGTGTACTCTGCGGTGGTACATTTCACGTTACAGATTCGCCTTTACCGCGTCAATCAATTCCTTATATTCGGCATCCGACAAGTATACTTTACCCGGATTCATCTGGAAAGTACCTCCATAATCGGGACCGTCTACATACTTAGGAGCCAAATGAAAATGCAAATGCGACAACTTATCACTGTAAGCCCCATAATTGATTTTCTCCGGATTAAACGCCTTTTGCATCGCACGGGTTACACGAACCACATCTGCCATAAAAGCATTGCGGTCTTCATCACTCAACTCATTCAAGTCGTTTACATGGTCTTTGTACGCCACTAAGCAACGTCCCCGGTAAGTCTGTTCTTTAAACAAAAATACGCGCGACACATTCAACTGGGCAATTTCAATCATCAGATTGTGCAAGGTCTCATTATTCTGGCAATAGAGACAATCTTTCGGATCACTTTCATAATTCTTTCTTTTTCATTTATGTGTTAAACATGGAATTTCATTCTGCCGCAAACAGTTTCTTCAGATTAGCAGCTTCGCCTACGACCCACACAACATCATTTTCACGCAAAGGCGCATGAACATCGGGGGCACGTAACGCATCTTCACCTGCCGACTCGATACCTACCACCAGGCAATGATAGTTCGAACGGAAACCACTTTCTATAATGTTACGCCCTACAAAAGGCGAATTCTTATCTACAATAAACTGGCTCAGTTTCATTTCGTGTTTCTCGAAATCCTCTTCATCATGCGGAAGTACCGCTTTTTCCGCCATAGCGGAGAATGCGCTCAATTGCTCATCCGTACCGATAATCTGAAGCGTATCGTTCGGGAAAATACGGGATTCTCCATCGGGAATATTCACCCGCCTTGTGCCTCGGATAATCGAAGTCACATGCACGCCATACTTCTTGCCCAAGTCCAGTTCTTTCAACGTATGCCCTACCCACTCCGAATCGGGAGACACCGTAAAGTCGCTCAAGTGTATATCGCGGTCGAGCAATTTACCGGCATAAGAAGGACGTTTATCGCCTAAATATTCCTGCCGCATCTCTTTCGAGCGCAAATTCAACTCGAAAGTACGTTCCAATACAATGGATTGCTTTTTTAAGAAACGGGAGAATATCATGCCGCACACCACCAAAATAGCGATACCGACCATCAACGCCACTGACCCTTGGAACAGACGTTCGATAATGAATACCACAAAACCGACTCCTATCAAGACACGAAGAATGACCAAGGATATCAACGGAGCATGATTGAACCGATTATCGTTCCACAAAGTGCGGAACTCAACCGAATGGTTTTTCTTCATAATCAATGCACGGAGGAAAGGAGCTATTGCCAGGATGGTAATCACGGCAGTTACAATCTTTCCCCATGTCACTCCCAGCATTTCCAGAATATAAGGACGCATAAAATGCAAGCAGATAATCAATACGGCAACAGAAAGCACCGAATAAACCAATGCCACACGCGCCACTGCCAGCAACAACTTCTGCCAGTTGGTTTTATGGTTCACCGTAGAAGACCCCGCCGAATAGCGTTCCAACAACAACTTCCAACGAGCGGGCAAATGACGGTCTATCGCATTGTAAGCAGGGATGGCAAGCCGGATCATATAAGGAGTAAGGAACGTGGTAATGACCGATACCGCCACTACAATCGGGTAAAGAAAATCGCTCGTCACCCTCAGGCTGACTCCCATAGAGGCAATGATAAAGGCGAACTCACCTATCTGCGTCAGGCTGAAGCCGCATTGCATGGCTGTTTTCAACGGCTGTCCCGACAAAAGAACACCCAATGTACCGAAGACGGTCTGCCCCAACAAGACAGCTCCTACAATCGCCAAGATAGGATAACGGTATTCCACAATCATGTGCGGGTCGACCATCATGCCTACCGACACGAAGAAGATTGCTCCGAACAAATCCTTTACCGGAGCTACCAGGTGCTCGATATGCTCTGATTCGACCGTTTCCGACAAGATAGAACCCATGATAAAGGCACCAAATGCCGGAGAAAAACCGACCGCGGCAGCCAAATAAACCATCCCAAGGCAAAGTGCAAGCGACACAATCAGCAGCGTTTCATCGCTCATCAACTTACGCACCCGCTTCAAGAAAATCGGTATCAGGTAAAGCCCTACTACCAGCCACAATATCAAGAAGAACACCAGCCTTACGATGCTGAGTATCATTTCGCTTCCTTCAAAATTCGTACTGACCGCCATCGTGGAAAGCATCACCATCAGCACAATCGCCAAAATGTCCTCGATAATCAATATCCCCAATACCACACCCGCAAAATGCTGTTGGCGCAAGCCCATATCATCGAAAGCCTTATAAACAATCGTGGTGGACGACATGGCAATCATTCCTCCTAAATAAATGCAGTCCATTTGCTCCCAGCCGAACATCCAGCCTACCGACACACCGATGATTATCATGAATAAAATAATGGTGCAGGCGGAAATGATAGCCGAACTTCCTACTTTCAACAATTTCTTAATGCTGAATTCCAACCCCAAGGCAAACAACAGGAAGATAACTCCGATTTCCGACCACAAATCAATATTCGCTTCATCGACTACCGAGGGGGTAAAAGCAAAATGCGGGCTGCAAAGAAAACCAGCCACGATATAACCCAACACCAAAGGTTGTTTCAACTTCTTAAACACAAGAGTCATCACGCCGGCACAAATCAGAATCAGTGCCAAGTCGCTAATAAGAGGAGCTAATTGAGACATATTCGTTTACTTCTTTTTTAGTATCATACCGCAAAAGTAACAAAAAACAAAAAACATTCTTACCTTTGCAGCAAAATAAAACAGAAAATATGATAGTTTGCATAGCCGAAAAGCCCAGCGTGGCACGCGACATAGCCGACGTATTGGGAGCCAAACAACGAAAAGACGGATACATCGAAGGAAACGGATACCAGGTGACTTGGACATTCGGGCATCTCTGTACCCTGAAAGAACCGCACGAGTACACCCCTTCGTGGAAAGCCTGGTCGCTCTCCAGCCTGCCGATGATACCGCCACGCTTCGGCATCAAACTGATAGAAGACACAGGCATACAGAAACAGTTCCAGACCATTGAACGCCTGATGCAGGCTGCCGATGAAATCATCAACTGCGGTGATGCCGGACAAGAAGGAGAACTTATCCAACGCTGGGTGATGCAAAAGGCAGGAGCGCATTGCCCCGTAAAACGTCTGTGGATTTCTTCACTGACCGAAGAAGCCATCCGCGAAGGGTTTGCCAAGCTGCAAGACCAGTCGCAATTCCAATCGCTCTATGAAGCCGGACTAAGCCGTGCCATCGGTGACTGGCTGTTGGGCATGAACGCCACCCGGCTCTATACCTTAAAATATGGGCAGAACCGCCAGGTGCTTTCCATCGGAAGGGTGCAGACTCCTACCCTTGCCCTCATCGTCAACCGCCAACAGGAAATCGAACATTTCATACCGAAACAGTATTGGGAACTGAAGACTGTCTACCGCGACACCACTTTCAGTGCCATCGTGCGCAAAAGCGATGAAGAACTTGCCGAAGAAGCCGCGCAAGCCAACGCATCCGGCAATAAGAAGAAAAGCCAGGACGACAACCGGGGCATTCCTCCCATCACCGATGAAGCTACGGGGAAAGCCTTGCTGGAACGCATCAGCCAGGTGCCTTTCACCGTGACCGACATCAGCCTGAAGAAAGGCACCGAGGCACCGCCTCGCCTCTTCGACCTGACTTCGCTGCAAGTGGAATGCAACAAGAAGTTCGCCTATTCCGCCGACATGACCCTGAAGCTCATCCAGTCACTCTACGAAAAGAAAGTGGCAACCTACCCGCGTGTAGATACGACATTCTTGAGTGATGACATTTATCCCAAATGCCCGAAAATACTGGAAGGATTGAAAGACTATACCGCCTTTACAGCGCCACTCGCGGGACAGAAACTGATTAAATCGAAAAAGGTGTTCGACAACTCGAAAGTCACCGACCATCATGCCATTATCCCGACCGGAGTACAGCCGCAAGGATTGACTGATATGGAAAAGAATGTATTCGACCTGATAGCCCGCCGCTTCATCGCTGTATTCTATCCCGATTGCAAATTCTCCACCACTACGGTCACAGGCGAAGCGGACAGCATCGAATTCAAGGTAAGCGGCAAACAAATCATCGACCCGGGCTGGAGGGTCATCTTTGCCAAAGAACCGAAAGAGGATACCAAAGAAAATGAAGAAGAAAGCGTATTGCCCGCCTTCACCAAGGGAGAAAGCGGACCACACACGCCTATGCTGAACGAAAAATGGACACAACCGCCCAAACCTTATACCGAAGCTACTTTATTAAGAGCAATGGAAACGGCAGGAAAATTAGTAGATAACGAAGAGCTGCGCGATGCATTGAAAGAAAACGGCATAGGCCGCCCCTCTACCCGTGCAGCTATTATCGAAACACTCTTCAAGCGCCATTATATCCGCAAGGAACGCAAGAACCTGATAGCCACTCCTACCGGCGTGGAACTCATCGGGCTGATACACGAAGAATTGCTGAAATCGGCAGAGCTTACCGGCATCTGGGAAAAGAAACTGCGCGAGATAGAACGCCGCAGCTACGATGCGAAACAGTTTTTAGACGAACTGAAACAAATGGTAGACGAAATCGTACATAGCGTACTAAGCGACAATACGAACCGTCGCGTCACGGTGGTGCAGGAAGAACCAGTACGCAAAGAAGCGGAAAAGAAGAAAAAAACTCCGGCAACCAAACGGACAAAGAAAGCAGCCCCCCTTGCCAAGGAATCTCAAAGTACACTGCCCGAAGGAGATGCCATCATCGGCATGAAATGCCCGCTCTGCGGTAAAGGAACCATCCTGAAAGGGAAAACCGCCTACGGCTGCTCGGAATGGAAGAACGGCTGCACGTTCCGCAAACCGTTCTGAAAGAGTTAAGAGTTTATAATGAATAGTTAATAACGGTAAGATAGCCAGTATTCACTATCCACGTCACACCGGATTTGTACTCCGGCGTAATTGCCCTACGGTTCCGCATACTCAATTACGTTGGATTGCAAATCAGCGTAACGAGAAATTGCTTTTATTTTCTCCGATAAGTTTACTTAGCAAGCCATGAACCAATGTATGATTGAAAGGATTAAAATCTGTTTCAGGCAGTCTACCTTTTACGTTCTCCGTCCCAAAACCGTACGGTTTCCGAACCAAAAACATACGGTTTCCGTACCAAGAACGTACGGTTTTGGGACGGAAACCGTAAAAGGATGCCGCTTGCATCAATAATACAATCCAATCTCTTACTTATCTTTGAAGGTATTCATAAATGAATTATAACGTGATTAGCTTTAAAAACACAATAATTATAATAGGATAAAAGAATATAGGTATTACTTTCCATAATCCACGCTTATAATGTTTTTTTCTTTCTTCTTCAGTCATTTTTAAATATTCCTCATGGATTATTTGAACATATCTGTCTTGTTTTAGCTTTTTGATTATCGCGTTGACAACTATTAGACATAAGATAACTGTACCTAAAGCTATACTTAATTTGTATTGTGGAGTTCTGTATATATGTACGAGTATAAAAAGAATTATGCAAGCTGTAAATACGAAAAGTGTTTGTAGAGTTCCCCAAATTCCGTTGTATATGTTTTTTTCATCAAATTCTTGTTTGTATTTTTCCATCATATAAATTTTTGAAATTACAATCTCATAATAGAATGATTTTATTTTTTTCATATTTTTCAAATAACATTATTGATTTACAATCAAAAAAGTGCGATTGCAGCATACTGCTGTTTTCCCAAAAAAGCCGTGTATCAATGTTACGAGAACTATCGACACACAGCCTACATTGTTCTGAATTCGTCGAACTCACGTTATCTTATCCTAATTCACACTATTAACTATTCCCTAAAACAAGGCTTACCTGCTCAGGCAAATAGCCGCTCCGGATGCGCCACTCTTGCGGATAGAGGTTATTGGCACGGTTTCCGATGTTCTTGACAAAGCCTAATGGCACACCTTTATATCTTATCAGTACATAACCGCGGGGAGTATCCGCCTCTAAGGCAAACGCTTCCTTCCGCAAATAGGTTATCGCTTGCTCATAGCTTACCTCTACCGAAGGGAAAGCCGACTCATTACGGCAAACCGACATCGCCAAAGCATGTGAAGGTATTAAATCTCTCCCCTTTATCTCTGCCACCTGAATACCTGCACACACCACGCGCATCTGCTCCCGAAACGTTTCATAAACCGACTGAAACATCGTTGGAAATGCTGTAACCTGATTTTGCTCCATCGTCCATACATACTGGCCGGGAGACACGAACCAGCCTTTGACTTCCTTAGGCAAAGCCGGCACTTTCTTCTTTCCACCTTTCGATTTCTTTTCCTTCCGCCCGCGACAAGCCGGAACATTTGTCTCCTCGCTTTCTCCCGACTTTCGCAAAACCGCCATAAACAATCCTTCGCCCTCGGTGCGGTGAGGCAAGAAGCGATAGACAGGAAAATCTTTCCCAGCCAAATTGCCGGTTATATTCCATTCAGACGGCACAGCTACCGGAAGGATTTCCGCCCCCAGTTCATCGGCTATCCATGCCACATTGTCTTCATTCTCTTCCCGATTGTACGTACAAGTGCTGTATATCAGCAATCCGCCAGGTTTCAGACAATCCCAAATATCGCGAACGATACGCCGCTGGCGTTGCCAACAAAGCGTGACATTTTCCTTACTCCATTCTTCTACCGCCACCGGGTCTTTGCGGAACATACCTTCACCCGAACAAGGTACATCGGTCAGAATGACATCGAATAATTCACCCAACGAAGTAAAGTCGGCCGGGTCATTGTTCAATACCACCGTATCGGGATGTCCCCACTTCGTCACGTTCTCCGCCAATACCTGTACCCTGCCACGCATCACTTCATTCGCCACCAACAGGCTTCCTTCGGGCAAGACAGAACGTGCCAACGTAGATTTTCCACCCGGAGCGGCACAAAGGTCGAGCATCACTACCGGCTCGTGCACATATTGCTTCAATACTTGTTCGAGAAACATCGAAGAGGCTTCTTGGACATAATAGCATCCGGCATGAAACAAAGGGTCGAACGTAAAAGTAGGACGGGAAGTCAAATAATAACCCGTATCACACCACGGCACCCTACGTTCTCCGTCAGGCACTGCCGCCGTCTTCAACCGGTTTACACGGACACTGACTGGAGCGTCTTTGGATAAAGCCTCACGAAAAACAGCAAACAGCTCCTCGCCCAACAACTCACTGGTTCTATTTATAAAATCAACAGGAAGATTCATTTCTATATATTATATATGGTGCAAAGGTACAAAATCAGCAAATTAGAGACAACTGATTTCTTCCACTCTTTTCCGTTCGTATCCCTGAATCTGTGCCACAATCAAATGAAGCTGAGTTCCCGCGGTCAGGAATTGCACTTTTTTCCCTTGTCCGTACCGCCTGATTTGCTCCACGGCTTCATCTCGGTTATCAACTGTTCTTCGTCTGCCTGCAAGACACCTGCAGACTGATAATAACGAATCATTTCACGCACTTCCGTTTCACTGAATCCCAACATCTGGTTGAAACGGGCGTCCATGGTAATGCCTGTAGCAATATTATACCCACTGGTCAGGTCATCCAGCGTAACCGGACTGACCCCCATCATCAGGATACGGTCATAATTGCCTTTGAACTTCTTGAACACATCCCGATAGAAACCACTCGCATGAGTCATGGCATGATAGATATTCTCACCTTTCTCATTCAATACCGTGTTGGTAAAATTATCGTATTCGTCAACAATAAGATAAAGCGGACACTTCTGGTTCTTTGCAGCATCATGCACATAATTCATGATGTCGCTGGCCGAAGAATACTTGTTCAGTTCGTCCAAATAATCTTTCGGATAAAACGTCGCATACTTACGGGCGAAGTTAGTAAACTTCATCCGCATATACCCGTCGAAGTTTTCTTCCAAAGCATCAATAGTTCCCCCGATTTGAGAAAAGTCGATATGCATCACCTGAAAACGCCCTTGGTTCCACGTAGGATGCTCCGCTATCCACAATCCTTTGAACAATTCCTGAAAGTTATCCTTCTCGTTGATGTCATAGTAATGTCGCAACATCGACAAGAACAGGCTCTTACCAAAACGGCGAGGACGAATAAGGAACAGGAAACTTGCAGTTTCTTCCAATTTGGGGATAAAAGAACTTTTATCTACCAAATAATAATTTTCACGACGGATACGTCCGAAATCCGATATGCCGTAAGGAAGTGCTCTATAAGTTGCCATATTCAATTGCTGTTTTCTTCACAAAAGCAAAGATACGAATTATTTCTGAAAAACAAACCGATAAACATACGTTGAAATACAGGGGAAACAACTCCTCAAGAGTAATCTTAAGGAGTTCGATATAACTTACGTTAATTTAGTGCATACTTAATTCTGCCACTGAGTCTGTTATTGATGTAATTTGGCACGATAACATTTTCAGAACCGCACCATCATCTCTACCACCAGCTTATCTTGTTCTGACTCCAATGCAAACGAGCCTTCCGGATAAAAATACTTTTCGTAGTTTAAACGAAGGTCTGCCTGAAAGGGCTTTCCAAGACTGAATGTGAGACCGCCTGTGATGCGTTTGCGCTCATAATCAGTAATCAGGAACTCTCCCTGTCCATCCAATGTTCCGTCACTGTTATTGCCCATATAATCGAAGCGGGCAAGGAGAGAAACCTTTTTGAACAGGCTTTTCTTTTTCCGGATAAAGCAGTCGTAATTTACAAAAGCATCCACCGCCCACACACTCTTAAACGAGGAATTGGCATACTCCTTATACATGGTTTCCACTTCAACATGCCAGTTATTCCAATTATAATAGATACCTATATCATACATATAAATGTTCCGATCCGTAGGACGGATGCGCTGTGTGCTCAACGTGAGGTTATAGCCTTTAAAAAGGTTTAATTCCAACTTTGCCGAATACGAAAGGGCCTTGTGCCAGCCTTTTTGCTCCGTCAGTCCCGAGCCGCTGAACAAACCTGCTTCCAGCGAAAAAGGAAATCCTTCTGTACGCACATACTTTAATGTAGCGCCAGCATCACGCAGACTTCCCATCTGCTTGGCGATAAACGAACGATTAGCAAAATACTGCAAGTGAGGCGAGCGGTGCGCGTCGATCGTAAACGGTACACGCATCTGTCCGGCTGTAATATAAAATCCTTTTAATGGAGTAACCCGTGCGTAAGCATCCAGCATCTTGATTTCTCCCTCATCGCAAAGGTCTATTTCGGCTTTATAGCTTACGATGGGAGTTACATTTCCCGTAACGCTCACTCTTGCGGTGCGCACCTGAAAACGCTGTTCTCCAGTAGCGGTCTGATACTCGTACTTGCCTCTCAACGTTCCGTGCACTTCCGGCAAGTAGTCTTTCCAACTTACCTCTTGCGCTGCAATCCCTATTGCATCAAACGCAACAAGCAATGCAAATATAGCTTTCTTCATAGACCAAACTTTAAAAATAAGTAGATGTTGAGAATTAGTTTATACAGAATCTGTCTGTTCAGAAATGCAGATAATTTTGCTGATAGTCTGTGTTTAATCAGCAAAAAATTGTATTTCTGATAATATTATTTAATTTTGCGCACTTACTTATATGAACGGATTTGCTTGTAGGAGCGTATTGCATACGCCCCTACATTGTCTGAATATGGACATTTACTCATTTATCCCCTCCGGGTTTTACATTCCAAACCAACAGAGCACAGAGTGTTGACAACAGTGCCGCGCCTATCCAGAACCAGTTAATAGCGGTAAAGTCGTATGTTTCTACACCATTTACCACCGCCTTGTTCCCCTCTATCAGAATCCCGCTCATCACATCCTGGATGCCTGCGCCCACGTAGCTGGCTATGCCGACCACGCCCAATGCCGCCCCCGAAGCGTTGCGAGGAGCAATATCTACCGCCATCAACCCGCCCAGGAAACAAAGCAGCACACCGATGCTCAGACCGAACAATATCATTGCCGTCACGTCCAGCCAATAATGCACGCCGGGAACCAGCAGGAACAGACACAAGGCACAGGTATTCAACAAACCGAATATCAATGCAGGAGCATTACGCTTGCCTTTGAACAAGCGGTCTGACACGAAGCCCGACAATACCGTGCCGACAATACCGCATACCGAGCCGATGGAGATAATGAAGCTGGCATCCAGCGTATCGTATCCTTTCTGCGCTTCCAGATAGAATACCCCCCAACTGTTTACGGCATACCTACTGATGTACATAAATGCGCTCGATAATGCCAATATCCAAATGGCAGGCATCAGCAGCACCCGCTTTTGCGCCTTATTGAAGTCAGCAGTCTCTGCCTCGGTCAACACTTTCTTCGCTTTAGGCTGATTTACAGGAGGCAGTCCCTTGCTTTGCGGCGTGTCATGGAAAAAGTTCCATACAATTAACGCTCCCAGTAAGCCCACCAATCCGGCCCCCCAAAATCCGTAACGCCAGCCGGATGCGCTCACGATGGAAGCCACGATGATAAAGGTCAACGCCTCGCCAATGTTGTGGCTTGCCGACCAGAATCCGTAGAACGAACCACGTTTTTTGTCATCAAACCAACGCGACAAACCCACCACGCACGAAGCAGCTCCCATCGACTGAAACCATCCGCTGATTCCCCAAAGCACAGCAAACAGGATGAACGAATGGATAAAGCCCAAACACAGATTCACAAGTGCTGTCACCAACAGACCTGTCGACATAAAACGCCTGATATTGCTTCTGTCCGCCAAAAATCCGTTGGTAAACTTCCCTATTGCATAGGTGAAGAACAGCACCGATCCGATGATGCCCAGTTCGGTTTCCGAGAAGATACCTTCTTCCACAATGGGTTTCTTCACCACATTCAGACTCAGGCGGCAGACGTAATACATGCCGTACCCTAACGTGGCGGAAAGGAAAGTGGACCACTGCAGGTGCTTCAGCCTCCGTTCCGATTCAGGCGTCCATCCGTCTCCACAAGGTTTCGGCTTGGATACTTTATAAAATTCAATTATTGATTTTAAAATCATATCACTTCTTTTTGTTCTAATTCTTTTAATATACAACTCTCCAAATTATCACCCGGCTTATAATGCAAGACGCTCATTCCTAAAGACCTAGCTGTCATGCAATTGGCAAAAGAGTCATCAATGAATAAGGTCTCCCTCACATCTATTCCGGCATCCTCAACGGCTTTATGGAATATAACCGAATCAGGCTTTGCCGTATGCAACTTATAGGAAAGGTAGATTCCCTTAAAAAAATCATCGGCATTTAATCCTCTATAATCGAAACTTTTCTTGGAAAACGTGTTCCAATGTATAGAATTAGTATTGCTCAAAAGATATAAATTGTATGTATCCTTCAGCATATACAGGAGTTGCAATTTCTCTACAGGAATCCTGCCCAACATTCCATTCCAAACCGAATCGATTTCCTCATCCGAAAGAATCACGGAAGCCCTTGCACGTATTTCGTTTCTAAATTCACAATCAGACAGGTTTCCTTTCTCATATTCCAAGAAAAAACCGGCTTTATGGGCACTGCCGACTTCATCATCAGCGAACTGTATCCCGAACGCTTTGCAGGACTTGGCAAAGCGTTCCACAGATACATCTATCAATACATTGCCCCAATCGAATATTAAATTCTTAATCATACCTAACACAATGTTTGGAGACTGAGAAACAGTTTCTGAGAATGGCTTATATTGTCTGCATGGCCTTACGGAACCATGCAGACAATTATAAAAGCTCCATTCAACCTTTATTGATGCAATCCCTTATCTCTCAGATAGTCCAAGAGAAGAGCCGGACGGTCTGTCTGAATAAGCTTGGCTCCTTGATTGATAATCCATCCCCAGCTTTCCTCCGGTTCGCCCAATTCCACCGCACGGTCATCATCGTGTCCTCCACAGAGTTCAGGCCACAAAGAATTGATGAATATCTTAGCCCCACTGTCTTTTACCTTCTTGATGAGACGCAACACTTCGGGCGAATCATTATTGAAAACCAGCTCAAACGCTTTGGGTTTCATATGCTCCAGGTAACCGTCGATAAGGGCTTCCGCTCCCTCCTTATGCAGGTTTACCACCGGCATAAAGACCATCTTGTCCAAGACTTCCCCATTTTCGGCCTTCACCTTTTCATACGGATGGTTCGACTTTATCACACACTGGTCTACCGTAGCTGTTTTTTCCAATACGGCGTATGCATCCTTAAAGTAATCGTATCCCTTGTCTACGTTCACCATTATCTTACCTTTGCAAAGCATCATCACTTCTTCGAAGGTAGGGATTTTATGACGGGTCTTCTGACCGTGCCCTCCTTTCAAGAAGAATTCCCTCAGCTCTGCAAGCGTATAGTCTTCAGGTTTTCCTTTACCCGTTGTCGTACGGTCGATGGTCTTGTCGTGCATCAAGACCAAATACCCGTCTTTTGTCTTTTTCAAATCTATTTCCACCATATCCACTCCCATGTCTATGCAATTCTGAATAGCCTGTAACGAGTTCTCAGGAGTGTTGCGCCAATCACCACGATGCGAAACCACTAAGATTCCTTCGGACGCTAAATTTTCGGTAACAGATACACTCTTCTTTTCAATGACTGGTTTCTCAGCAATTGAATTATTCTTCTCTTTCGGTCCGCAAGATGACAATGTCAACAAGCAGACACATACCATATATATAAAATACCTCATATTGAAAACCTTTTTAATTTGAACGACGACCGTTTCTTAAACTGTTACCTCCCCGCATTGACCAGCCTTTCATTGCCCCGGTAGCGGTTGTCCGGAATGCGCACAATCTACCCGGCTGTTGGTTTGTCTCGACATTCACACAAATATAAACCGTACCGTCACTGCCTATTGCCGGCGATGAATAAATCTCATTGCCCAGCTTGACTTCCTTATATACTTGCTTGCCTTCTTCATTCAGGATGTAGAAATAGCCGGCACCGTCTCCGAAACAGATATTTCCGTTATCGGTTATGGCAGGTGTACAGCGAATCCTTCCCTGGCTGCGGAATGTCCAAACCATATCTCCGTTCGATTGGCTGTAGCAAGTCATCACGCCGTCACTGTCACCGACATACAGACGCCCGCTCAAGTCAAGCGCAATTCCGCTGTTGTCGTATTTCGATACACTTGGCGACTGCCATTTGACAGTTCCATCGGCAGCATTTACAGCCATGACGATGCCTCCGTCAGACGTGTTGCCGCACATATAAATCGTTCCGTCTTCACCCAAAGCCGGTGCAGCCGTACAAGACGCTCCATATTCTATTTCCCAAAGTTTAAAACCATCTGCCTTGGCGAAAGCCAGCATCTTGCCACTGTTGTTGCAGACATATACGGCATCGTCACCGATAACCACCGGAGACTGTATGTCACCGCCGCAATCCGCACTCCACAATTCACTCATCGAAACAGCTGAAAGAGCACATAACTTTTGATTGTCACCTCCATAATATACAGTTCCGTCCGTATCCACAGCCGGAGAAGTATATTTCACATTGTCATTCGTATCGTATGTACCCAAAATGGTTGAAGACTCCGCTTTGAACGCATACAAATTATCATCATAACTGCCGATGTAGAACGTTCCGTCATCAGCAACAGCCGGCGTACTTCTTACCACATCACCCGCCTTATAAGTCCATTGTTCTTCGCCGTTATTATTCAGCACCGCAATGTTATAATCACCGCGGCTGTTATTGGCATCGCAACCGAAAATGATGTTCCCTTGATTATCAACTGCCAAAGAAGCATCCTGGAATCCCGTAGTGGTAGCATATTCCCATATCAGTTCCGGTTCCTCATCTGATAATGATTTTTCCTTGACAGCAATGGTCTTATCAAAGGAATTTGCATTCTGCTGCCCCTGATTGTCCCATACAGTCAACACCACCTTGTAATCACCTGGCTCACTATAGGAAATGGTAGGATTCTCTTCTTCCGATGTTGTTCCGTTTCCGAAATCCCATTGCCAGCGGCTTATCTGACCGTCTTCGTCAAACGACAGATTGGTAAACGAAATGCTTTGTTCCACTTCCACTGTAGTAGCCGTAGCCTTGAATGCAGCCACCGGCTTAGTATTCACTTTATCATCATCTTGGCAGGCGGTTATCAATACAAACGCCGCTGCCATCCATATTAGTTTTTTCATACGCTGTTAATCTCTTTTTAAGTTGTCAAGATATTTTTTTAACTCGACAGGAAAATCCGTCTGTGCGACAGTTCCTCCCAAACTGACAAACCTGTTTACTTTCTGATAGTTGTCCGTATATGGAGTATCATCGTCATTGACATAGACATTCATGAATCCGGCTATCCCGTTACTATATGCTTTCTCCAAAATATCGTTTTTCCAAGCCTCCGAATTGAATTGAACGATAGCAAGTTTATCAACTAAAGACATAAAGCCGTCTAAGTCATCCATTGTGTAAACAACCGGAAACACATTCACCGTCTTGTCAATGTTCAACAAATTGGACGCATCCTGCAACTCGTAAACGGTAAACATACATTGAGACAGCATACCGCATTGTTTCACTATATTGTAAACGGAACGGTAATCCGAGATCTTCATGTCAATATCCACATATATCTTCCCTCTTGCCGCCATCAGCGCCTCTGCCAATGAAGGTACATGTTCCATTGTCTGTCGACCGTCAAAATACAAATAGTAAGACTTTATCTCTTCGAATGTCAAGTCAGAAACCTTACCTGTTCCATTAGTGGTTTCATCTATCGTGGCGTTGTGCATCAACACAAGCTCGTTGTCTTCCGTCATCCGCACATCAATCTCGATGAAATCAATGCCGTTCTGTATAGCCTTCTCGATAGCGGAAACCGAATTTTCCGGAGCTTCCTTCCAATACCCACGGTGTGCACATACCTGATAATGCCTGTCTGCCAAAGATTCAGGAATAGAAAGACGGACTGTCGAATTTATTTCTTCGGCAAAAACCTTTACTAAAGTCTTATATTCTTTCACCTCTCCAGTAGACAAGGTTACAGAAGCCACTACCGTATAATCATCAGGTATACGATAAGCATGTGACGGAGCAAATGCATCAGATGTTTCACCGTCACCGAAATCCCAACAGACAGAAGCTATATCTGATTCCGTCACATTCTGGAGCGTAAATGTCACGCCTTCTCCATAACCGACCTCATTAGCAGAAGCCTCAACCGCTATGGATGCAGATGCAGCACCTCCTTCTATCGAATCGGAGCCACAGGCATAGAAAGACATGACAGATACGAGCATGAAAAACTTAAAAGCCTTTATCATTGCGTTTCTCCTTTATTTGTCCCAATTCGGGTTCTGTTCCAAATTCTCGTTCAACAATAAGTCGCCTGTTGGCAGAGGATACAGATAATCACGCGATTCATCGAATTGTTTTGTATTATCCTTAAAACCGATTAAATTGCCATGGTCACCTTCCGTAAGCTGAAGCACGCCTCCGATTTCCACACTTTGCGCAGCGGTAGTCGAAGGGGCAGTACCCGTGTACAACATCAAATCAGGTGCACCGTCTCCATCCAAGTCAAACTCGCCTAATGACGGGAAATACATACCGATAAAATGAGGTTCCAGCAATTTGCCGGCTTTCCACCTCACGAGGTCATCCCAACGGAAACCTTCCATTACCAACTCAATCCGCCGTTCTCTTCTGATTTCCAATATGATTCCTTGGTTGCTTCCCGATACATTCGGATACAAGGCTGCCAATACCGCATCGGGCGACTGATTAGCGGATGTCATATCTAAATTAGGCATACTGACCCGACTGCGTATCAGCCGGATAGTACGGTCTATATCATCTTGCGTAATAATGCCCAGTTCAGCTTTTGCTTCCGCATAGTTCAACAAGACTTCAGCATAACGGATAAACGCAACATCCTGATACGAAGCTCCGTCACCGTCTTGCGTTTCGTCAGACAAGAACTTGCATAGCTGATAACCTGTCATCGTAGCTGCAAAATCAGGAAGCAAGGTCGCTGTTCCGCCTATGCGCTGATACCCCAAGGAACGGATTGTCTGCGCCAAACGGCGGTCACGGCTCTGCATTTCATCGTAGAATCCCATTGTGGCATATCCTGTCTTGCTTGTAAAAGGCATTCCGTTCAGTTGGAGGTAGGAGTCTACCAAGTCTTTTGTCAGGCCGATGTCACGTTGGGTACGTGATGTCAAGTAATAGTTCACATTATGCATCTGGTTCAAAGTCAACGAATAACGGCGTCCCAAAATCACTTCATCCTCTTTTAATGTAGAAGCGAACAAATCCCGATAATCCGTATCCGGATTGCCTGTACTATACAAGGTATAGCCTGATTCGTCCATCACTCTTCCTGCAGCTTCGTAAGCTTTCTGTAGCAATGTATCACTTCCTTGTATACCTAACTCTGTATGATATTTACGGAAAGTACCTTCATACAAACAAACACGGGAGAGAAGGGCCAATGCCGTCCAGCGGGTTACCTGATCAGAAGCACGTTCGTCCCCCAACTTGTCTACGGCTATCTCCAAATCCTGTATAATCTTGCTTACAACAAATTCACGGCTATCACGCGCTTTATACAATAAATCGGTGTCATCGGTCTGAATAACCGTTTCATACCAAGGCACGTCGCCGAAGCGTTTTACTTTGTCAAAATAAAACCACGCACGGAAGAACCGGGCTACTCCTTCATACTTATCGCGCCCCGCTTCATCGGTACAGCGTTGGTAATTGTCGAAAAACAAGTTTATTTCACGCAGATCTTCCCAATCCCAGCCTCCGCTTCCTGTTTCGGAAGGAAGAATCCGTTCGTGGCTGCGCTGCTCTTCCGGTATGCTGGAATACAGCACATTATCCGTCTTCAGGTCTGCATCGATAATGCTACGGATAGAAGGAAGCTGTTCATAAAAACCGTTTGTGTACAGTCTCAGGTCATCTGCCGTCTTAAATGAATTTTCCGGCGAGATTTCCGCAATGGGATAACGGTCCAGAAAGGAATCGTTACAGGAAACCGTCAATATGCTTCCCACAAAAAGG
This sequence comes from uncultured Bacteroides sp., assembly GCA_900546355.1. Lineage (GTDB taxonomy): Bacteria > Bacteroidota > Bacteroidia > Bacteroidales > Bacteroidaceae > Phocaeicola. Next base: position 36,807 of record URCM01000002.1, on the reverse strand, counting down.
GAAACCAATTTGATTGTACTATATTTCTTTTTCATAACTGATATTCTTTAGAATTTAATGTCAAAACCAAAGGCAAATGTCTTGCTGAAAGGATAAGCATTGCCATTACCCAATTGTTCAGGGTCAACAGTACGGTCTGGATTATTCTTGTACAGCGGAGAGAATGTCAGGATATTCTCGCCGGACACATACATGCGGATGCTTCTGATAATCTTCAGCTTCTGGCAAATCCGTTCGGGCAAGGTATATCCAAGAGTAATGTTTTTCAAACGCACGTATGCTGCATTCTGAAGATATTTATCCGAAACAACTCTTAATTGTGAGCCTTCGTAATCGCCACCTTCATTAGCTGCATAAACAGCCAGACGCGGGAAATAGGCATCCGGATTATCCGGTGTCCACGACATGGATTCGATGCTTTTCGGATAGAAGTTCAGGTATTGTCGGGTGAAAGGTCCCCAGAAATAACCGTTATCATCGCCCGGCCACCAGTCTTGTTTTAATACACCCTGGAAGAATGCGGAGAAATCGATGCCCCGATAATTGAACCCTAAATTAACGCCCAAGGAATATCTTGGTGTGGTATTTCCAATCCGACGCAAATCGCCGTGATCGCTCAATGTCTGTTTTCCCGGAGTGATTGAACCGTCTTCATCAATGTCCTTGAACTTCAAGTCGCCCGCTACAGGATGGTTTACCAGATAATAGTTGCGTATGCGCTGGTTCACCAGCAGCTGGTCGGCATGAGTCAGATATTCGTCATCGGTCTGGAAGAAACCTTCAATCGTATATCCCCATACTTCTCCCAGTTCTTTTCCTACATAGAAATCATCAATGTTCCCGCTCGGATTGTCGAACCGGGTAATAACCGTACGGTTATCTGCAAGGTTTACCCCGATATTATATTCGAAAGGAGCATCCCATAAGGTAAAGCGGTCTCTCCAGTTTACCGACAACTCAAAACCTCTGGTACGCAAGTCGGCTGCATTTTCTTGCGGTTCTTCCGTACCGAACACGGCAGGAAGCTCCTTGCCTTGCGTCAACATATCGCGTGTGTCACGCTGATACCAGTCGAACGAAGCCGAAAGACGGCTGTTGAAGAAAGACAGGTCAATACCGGCATTAATGGTTTGGGATTTTTCCCAAGTAAAATTAGAAGAGATAGCATCGGGAGTACTCAAGTAACTCAAGTTTGCCCCATTTACAATATAATTTCCTTGGCTCACTTTCATTTTAGCGATATAATCGTACTCGCCTACATTCTGGTTGCCCAATGTACCAAATGACAAACGCAGTTTCAGATTGTCCATCCACGAACGCAAAGGTTCGAAGAACTTCTCTTCGCTTACTCTCCAAGCTACTGAACCTGAAGGGAATATACCCAGACGATTATCATGAGGAAACTTGGACGACAAATCGAAACGTCCGTTGAACTCAATCAAATACTTCCCTTTATAATCGTAATTGAACCGATAGAAAGCGGCACGGATGGCCCATTCTGCTTTCGAACCCAGCAGCTCGATATTCTCGCCGGTCGCCAAATTAAATGAACCTAAATCCTCCGAAATGGGTCCGCTGCGCATAGCTACCGTACGCTCCCAGTGTCTCCACTCCTGATTAAACCCGACCATTGCTTTCAAGTTATGCTTATCATTGAAGGTATGGCTATAAGTAGCAAATGCATTGATAGCCTGATATTGCGAATGCCAGTGTCTTTCCTTGTACAATTCTGTATTGGGCTTATAGTCGGTCACTCCCTCTCCACCCGGCTGGTTCGTATGAGGAGTAGATACACGCAACTGGCGTGAGAACGGACTTTCCTTACGGAATGTATAATCAGCGTTCAAGTCCAGTCCTTTAATAGGAGTGTATTGTATACTGAATGTATTCATCAGGTCATATTCCGAATCCGTTCCGTGGCTCTTTCCGTAAGTCAAATCAGCGAAAGTACCGTCGGCAATATCACGCCCCGGTGCATACGGACTGTTTATCATAATGCTTCCGTCAGGATTGTGAGGCAAATACAACGGCGAAGCATGGTAAGTGTATTTCCGCCAGTCTTCATCGTTATTGTTTCCGCTCATATCGCGGGCGTTGGTCACCGGATAATCGTAATCGCTCATATAAATATTGGTGGAGTTGGTAAATTTCAAGTTGTCCAATATCTGAAAATCCACCTTCGAACGCAACGTGTAGCTTTTCATCTTGTCGGGATTGATGCGGTAGATACCGTCACGCGAATAGAAGCGTCCCGACAAATAATAGCGTACGCGGTCGGAGCCTCCGGAGATGTTCAGGTTATGTTCCATCGAAGGCTGGTTGCTGCGGAAAATATAATTCCACCAGTCCGTATTACCGTAATGCACATACCGTTCTACACCATCTATGGTCTTTATCAGCACACTAGGAAGCGACGGGTCTTTCTTGCGGGCTTCCATATAGGCATAGTCTTCTTCAGTATAGCCCAAATAGGTACTCGTGTTTTCCATCAGGCTCAGCTTGTCACTCAACCGTGCCCATTCCAACCCGTCTGTAATGAAATTGTCGGTATTAATGGTCGGATTGCTCCATGCAAAATGATTGGAGTAGTTCACCTGTATCTTCCCTTTCTCGGGATTCTTGGTCGTAACCAATACCACACCAAATGCGGCGCGTGCTCCGTAAATGGCAGCCGAAGAAGCATCCTTCAGAACCGTAACCGAAGCGATGTCCTTCGGGTTGATGTAGTTCATATCCCCTTCCACACCATCAATCAGCACCAACGGTTCGCCTCCGTTGATAGAACCTTCTCCACGCACATTGAACGAGGCTTTCTTGTTAATCGCACCGTCGCTGAACGACACATTGAAGTTGGGGATAAGCCCTTGCAGGGCAGACCCCGTATTGGCGCTGATGCGGTGCTCTATCTCCTTGGACGAAATCTGCGCTACGGAACCCGACAAGTTCGCCTTCTTCGCCGTACCATATCCTACAACCACCACTTCTTCCAATACTTCGGTATCCTCTTTCAATACAACATTCGCCAACGCTTTGTCTGTAGCCTTGAACGTCAATGTCTTGTAACCAATGTAAGAAATATCTATCATCGCATCTTGAGGCACATCGGCAATAGAGAAATTACCGTCTATATCGGTAATGCTTCCGTTCGAACTTCCCCTTACCAATACACTGGCACCGATAACGGGAATGCCGGTCTCGTCTACGATCACTCCTCTTACATTGAGTCCCTTTCCCGCTGGTTGCACCTGTTCCTGCGGCTGCTTCGAAATGACAATCATTTTTTCCTGTATAGACCATGTCAATCCTTTGTCAAGGATTTGCGCCATCACGTCTTCTAAGGAAGCATTTTGAAACGATGCATTCACCTTCCGGTTCACATCCACCTCGTCTGTCTTGTAAACAACAGACAACCCTGTCTGGCTTTCCACTTCTTTCAATACGGTCTTCAACGGAGCATTGCTAAATGTCTTGCTCACCGTCTGGGCGTATCCAAACGTCAACGCACCCCACCCGAATGAAAGGCATAGGAACAGCCTGAGAAAAACTTTTCGGTTGTTCATAATTTTTTAATTTAATGGTTAATTGATTTAATATGATAAACATGATTATCCCATGTTACTGAAAACGGAATGATTTTCTGCAGTGCCTCAAAAATCTGCTCCAAGGTTTCATCGTTCCGCAACGAAATGCTGAAAGTCTGATGTTTCAGCCTTTCATCTTCTATTTCAATCTTCACATTGAAGTGACGTGATAATTTCGTCATCAAGTCCTGGAAAGTAATGTTGTCGTTTACCAGCTGGTTGTCCATCCACGCATTCGACTGGAAAGCATTGACCGACGTGTGTTGCAACTCACCGGTATTCTTTATCAGTTTCATCTCCTCACCCGGATTCATGTCAATCGACTCGTCTTTATAATTGACCGTAACTCTCCCTTCGATTAAGGTAGTGGAAATAAAAGGGTCTCCTTCATAAGCAGACACATTGAACTTCGTACCTTTCACCACCACGTCATACCCCTGGGTACGCACGGTAAAAGGCATACCATTTCTTTTCGACACTTCGAAATAACCTTCCCCGTTCAATGTGACAATACGCTCTTCCTCATTAAAATCCGTGGAATACTTCAATGTCGAACCGCTATTGAGCCAGACCAAAGAACCATCGGCGAGAAGCACTTTCGACTTTCCGCCCAACGGAGCCTCGCTGACGAAATAAAAACAGGAATTCGCCTGATGAAAATAATACCATGAAGCTGTGATGGACAAGCATACCAAAATAACGGCGGAAGCGACCCAAGCACCTATCCGCCTGAACGTAAAACGCCGCTTGGGAATCATTGGAGCAATGGCTTCCTTGGCAAGCAAACGTGCCTGAAGTTTCTGCCATTCCCGCTCTACGGAAACGTCTGCCTGTCCCGAATGCAGCCACTCCCGTTCCCATTTCCGGAACAAAGCCAGATGATTCGGGCTTTCATGAATGAAGCCGAACAAATCTTCTTCCGCTTCACGGGGTATCTTCCCATTAAAATAGCGGAATGCCAAATCGCGTATGTAAGAAAGTCTATCCATAGAATCTGTTTTCTATAGATAGAACAATCGAAACGAGACTTACCCAACCCCTTTGGCTTTTTTCCAACGAAATTTATTTCAAAAGCAAGAAAGACATAATAATAAGGTAATGTGTATGCGAAGCGTTGTCTTTCAGATAATCGGAAATCAATCTTAAAGACTTAGAAATGTGTTTCTCTACCGCCGTAACCGATATGCCAAGCATTTCCGCTATCTCACGGTTCTTCAATCCTTTAAAGCGACTAAGAAGGAATATTTCGCGCGAACGGGGAGAAAGTTGTGCCAACGCTTCGTTTATTTGCCGCTTCAAGTCTTCGTATAATACTGGCTCGTCGGCACTCAGCATCAAATCGGCAGAATAAAGTTTTTCTTCTCCGTCCAAATCGTTTAAATAATCAATAGAAATATGACGGACCAATGCACCATGTTTCAAGTAATTCAAACAAGCATTTCGTACCATTAAGAAAAGCAAAGAACTGAGCGATACAGCAGACAATAAACTTCTACGTTCCCAAAAGGTCATAAAGCACTCCTGCAAAATATCACGAGCCACTTCTTCATCTTGTACAAAACGAACGGCATACCCTAACAGCCTGGGATAAAAACGTTTGAACAAATACTCGAAAGCGGCATGATTATCCTGCTTCAAATCCTCTAATAGGACCTCATCTGTAGAGAAGCGATAAGCACCCCATTGATTTAACTGTATCATCATATCCTTAATAGTTCATAAAAATACATCGCCACAAATTTAAGGATTTGTTTCATTCCTTTGCAATAGACCTCTAAATTTTTCATCTGCAACGCTTCCTTTTCCCTCTTTTATTAAAATTCCATGAAAAAACAATTTCATTTATCCACACAGAATTACAGGGTATGAATGTCTGTCATTTACTAATCCGTCCGCATGAAAAACATCTGAGACCTCCTGAATGGAACAGAATTAGGATGATCTTAATTCCCACATCGCCCATACGGTTATGATTTATTCCGATGTTTATAATTCTGTCTTCAATCATATATTTTCCCTGCACAAATGGTTCTAGCGCTTATGTCGAACTCAAAGTAATATAACTGCATCAGCCATCGGAGATATCTGCTCCGGCTTACGAAGATATATGAAACGGCAAAGTAAGACTACTGCATTTCAAACAGCAGTTATTGGGCAAATCTCGGCATCCATTCTTATCTTTGAAAAAGAATGTTTGCGCATTCGCCCGAATCTGATTACCTTTGCCCGAAAATCAAGCAAACACGACAAGCATGAAACAATATTTAGACCTACTCAGACGCATCCGCACCGAAGGCATACAGAAACATGACCGTACGGGAACAGGAACCGTCAGTATCTTCGGACACCAGATGCGCTTCGACCTCGCGGACGGATTTCCGCTGGTAACTACCAAGAAACTGCATCTCAAGTCTATCATCCACGAACTGCTTTGGATGTTGAGCGGAGATACCAACGTGCATTACCTGCAAGAAAACGGCGTGCGCATCTGGAACGAATGGGCGGATGCGGACGGAAACTTAGGACACATCTACGGATACCAATGGCGCTCGTGGCCCGATTATGAAGGAGGGTTCATTGACCAAATAGCGGAAGCCGTAGAGACCATCAAGCACAATCCCGATTCGCGGAGGATTATTGTCAACGCATGGAACGTGGCAGACTTGAAAAACATGAACCTGCCGCCTTGCCACATGTTCTTCCAGTTCTATGTGGCAAACGGACGGCTGAGCCTGCAAATGTACCAGCGTAGTGCCGATTGTTTCCTGGGCGTACCGTTCAACATCGCTTCGTATGCCCTCCTGCTCCAAATGGTGGCGCAAGTGACGGGACTGGAAGCCGGCGAGTTCATCCATACGCTGGGCGACGCGCATATTTACCTGAACCACCTGGAACAAGTAGACCTGCAACTGACCCGTGAGCCTCGCCCACTTCCTCAAATGCACCTGAACCCGGACATCAAAAATATGTTCGACTTTAAATACGAGGACTTCGAACTGACTGGTTATGACCCGTGGCCACATATCGCGGGAAAAGTATCCGTATAAACCTCTAACCTCCGAAAACATGATTACTATCATCGCCGCTATCAACCGGAATCGTGGACTCGGTTTCGAGAACAAATTACTTTATTGGTTGCCCAATGACCTGAAACGCTTTAAGGCACTGACCACGGGGCATACCATCATTATGGGACGAAAGACTTTCGAATCGTTTCCGAAAGGAGCATTGCCCAACCGGAGAAACATCGTATTAAGTAAAGGGGAACACCACTTTCCGGGTGCCGAATGCTTTCACTCGCTGGAAGAAGCCCTGGCGCATTGCGACAAAGAAGAAGGTATCTATATCATAGGTGGAGCCGGCCTGTATGCCGAAGCCCTGGCTATCGCCGACCGGCTTTGCCTGACCGAAATTGAAGATGCAACAAAAGAAGCGGATGTATTCTTTCCCGAAATTGACAGAGAAATATGGAAAGAAACCATACGGGAAAGCCATCCGGCCGACGAAAAACATGCATACGCTTATAGTTTTGTCGATTACGAACGTTGATGCTTTACTTATCGCAAAAGACACAAAGGCATCTAAAGTCCCTGTATCTTCTGCGGTAGGTAAATTGATGATAAAAATGGTTTATAGTCAACCGAGTATATGCCGTAGGATGCTTTCCCCTTCTCCGTAAGGATAAGGCACGGCGCATACAATCCCGAGCAGCGTGCATACGATGACAAGCAGCACGATGATGTTCCACCGTACCAATGCCGCAGGAATGGTGCCCACAATGCGGCGTACCTTTTCCGAACGAAGCTCAATCCGTTTGTCTAAATCCTGGTTCATTCTCTACTTGCTATTTTCAATTTCCTAACTCCAACTGGTTCTTCACCAGGTTATAATAAGCTCCTTGCTTTTCTATCAGCGAGGCATGGTTTCCTGTCTCCACCACTTTGCCATTGTCCAGCACTACAATCTGGTCGGCGTTCTTTACGGTAGAAAGCCGGTGGGCGACAACAATGACTGTACGTCCTTGATAAAACTCATTCAGGTTTTCCACGATAGCCCTTTCGTTTTTCGCGTCCAGTGCATTGGTGGCTTCGTCCAGAAAGATGAACGAGGGATTCTTGTACACCGCCCTTGCTATCAGGATGCGCTGCTTCTGCCCTTGGCTCAGCCCTACGCCGTCGCGCCCTATCAGGGTGTTATACTTCAATGGAAGGCTCATCACGTAATCGTGTATGTTGGCAATGCGTGCGGCTTGTTCCAACCTGTCAAGGTCCACTTCCCCATCGTCCACCGCGATGTTCCGTGCGATGGATTCCGAAAAGATGACCCCGTCCTGCATCACCACGCCGCATTGCCTGCGCCACCATTTCAGGTTATAGCCGTTGATGTCCTCTCCGCCTATCGTAATCTGTCCCTTCATCACGGGGTAATAGCCTAACATCAGTTTCACCAACGTAGTCTTCCCGCTGCCCGAAGCCCCCACGATGGCCGTCACCTTTCCGGCAGGGATGCGGAAAGAAATGCCTTCCAATGTGTTCCGCAGGGCATGAGGGTCGTACTTGAAACCGATGCCTTCTATCCCGATAGAGCGGTCTTCCGAAGGGAATCCTTCCCTTGAGTCCTTTCCGCTTTCCTCGTTCTTCGCCCTGTGCACCTCGTTGATGCGCTCCAAGGATATCTTCACGTCCTGCAGCGAATAGATGAAACCCATCAGCTGCTCTACGGGCGAGTTCAGCTGCCCTATGATGTATTGCACCGCCAGCATCATGCCCAGCGTCATCTGCCCGTGGATGACGGCGGTGGCAGCCAATACGGTAATCACGATGTTCTTCACCTCGTTGATGAAGATGCTTCCCGCCTCCTGTGTCTGTTGCAGCTTCAGGGCTTTCATCTGCACCCCGAAGAGGTCTGCCTGCACGTCTTCCCATTCCCAACGCCTGCGTTGCTCGCAATCTTGTAGCTTGATTTCCTGCATGGAGGTGATGAACTGGTACGTCTTGTTCTGGTTGATGGCCTGCTTCTCGAAGAGTTCGTAATCCAATACCTTGCGCCGTTGCAGGAAGGTAGCTATCCATATTCCGTAAAGGGCACTTCCGGCAAGGAACACCGTGAATATCGACAGGTTGTAATACGCCAGGATGACACCGAATATCAGGAAGCTCAACGTGGTGAACATCACGCCCAGCGTCTGGTTAGTCAGGAACGACTGCACCCGGCTGTGGTCGCCCATGCGTTGCAGCAGGTCGCCCATCAGTTTCGTGTCGAAGAACGACATGGGCAGTTTCAGCAGCTTGATGAAGAAGTCGCTCACCAACGAGATGTTGATGCGCATAGAGATATGCAATAGCAGCCAGCGGCGGATGAAGTCGGTAGACGTACGTCCGATGACAATCATCAGTTCGCCCAGCAGTATCAGCCAAATCAACTTAATATCTTGGTGCTTGATACCCAAGTCCACTATCGCCTGCGTCAGGAAAGGCAGGATAAGCTGCAGCAGGCTCCCTACCAGCAGTCCCAAGGCAATCTGCACGAAGCACCGGCGGTATTGCTTCAGGTAGCCCATTAGGAAGCGGAACGAGTGTATGCCTTCCGCCTCTTCCCCTTTCAGCTTACCAAATTCCGGGGTAGGTTCCAGGAACATGGCGACTCCTTTTTCTTCCCCTTGCGAAGAAGTGCTCACCCAATGCTGTTTAAATTCTTCCCGGCTGTATCTGATTTTCCCTTTGCCCGGGTCGGCGATGTAGAAGGTTTTCCCTCTCCTTATTTTATAGAGCACCACGAAATGGTTCTGGTTCCAGTGGAGGATGCAGGGGAGTGATGAGGCATTCAACTGATTCACAGTAATACGTCCACAAACAGTACGTAACCCTAATTTCTTGGCAGCATCACTGATACCCAATAAAGATACGCCTTCATTGGTCGCAAAACAATATTGATGCAATGTATCAGTGGAATATATCTTTTTATAATACCTACAAATCATTTGGAGGCATGCTACTCCACATTGCATAGCATCATGCTGTTTTATAAAGTGAAACCGAGCCATTACTCTATCTAATAACGTCCTTTATTTCCTTAAAGTTCTGCGAACCGCTTTCTATCGTATTTACATTCACCTGCTTGCCTCCTGAAAATCTCCATATAAGCGAAAAGCCTACATACTGCACAGGCGTAGTAAAATCGTAGGTCACCTTATTGCCGTTGGCATAGCGGTCATATTTGCGGCGGTCGCCAAGAGCATTGAACATGAAAGTCAATTGCAGCTTATCTTTACACATCGTTTTATAAACCTGCCCGCCGATATTATAGATAGTATGGTAAGTACGGTCGTAGGTCTTGAAAGTCGGTTCGCATATCAGGTTCAACATGCCGCCCCAGCCGTGGTTGAAGGCAAAGGTGTTATATATGGCATAATACTGGCGAAGCCTTGTTTTCCCATAGTAGACGCCGTTTAATGTAACATCTTCCGGATGGATTTCCAGACGACCGGATGCTTTCATCCTCCACGGCTTGACCGGATTCAGATTCAGTTCCGCTCCCACGCCATGGAAATCTGCCGATGGAAGATTTACCGGAATTGTATAAAACACATCAGATGCGTCCGGACTTTGTCTGGTTTCCCAATAAATGTTGTCCTTCGTATGCGAATACACCGCTGTCAGGTTCAGCAAATTGCGGAACAAAGAGGCACCGGCGATAAGCATATCCGCCGTAGGGGCTTTCAAGTCGGGATTGCCAACCGTATAATTGTACGGGTCACTCCAACGGACCGTAGACGAAATCGCCGCATACGGGATGTCGTCAAGGGTACGCTTATAATTCAGCATCAACATATACTCACCTTTCTTATCCAACGGCATCATCAGCTGTACGGTCGGATTAATCCCCCATTGTGTGTCCGATGACTCTATTCCATCATCCAAGGTTTTATATTTAATTTCATTCAATTGCCAGTTCACGCCTACACTGTAATTGATTTTCCAGATTTGCCCCATAGCGGACACATACGCCAACGGAGTCAATCCTTTTGTTCGTGTTGCGGTTGAGCTTGTCGGGAAACGGTCGGTTTGATTGGAAGCATCGATAGCAGGATGATAGTCTGAGACTATATACTGCACGGACGCACCGTATTTCCATACCAGTTTCTGGCTGCGAGGGTCGGTCACGTCAACCGAAAGTTTATACATATCCAGTGAAGATTCGTCCTCCGATACATCTGATGTGTTATCGCCATACGAATAGCCTGTACGGTTATCCGACTGACGGTTAAAATAGTCACCTGTTATATCCAATGTTGTCCCTCTCCGGCTAAGTTTGGCAGTATATTTTAAGGTCGCTTCCTGATCAAGGTAATTGTCTTTACTTTCGATAGCCGGGCGGATGGCGTTTTCCTGGCTGCCAATGGTAAGTGAAGATGCCTTAAGCCGGTTTGTCGCCACATAGTAGCTGGCGCCAAGAGAGTGGTTCCCGTTTATCTGTTGGGTAAGGCTTAAACGGTTGTTGATGTTGTGTCCCCGGTATTTTGTCTCTTCATCAATTTGCGTACGCAAATCGGTCGACTGGTTCCATACGGTTTGGTCAGCTGTTTCTTCCTGCTGATTGAAATTCAAGGAAAGGTTATCATAAACATTCAGATTCTTATAACGATAACGGATGACACCGCCTACGTTCTCATTACTGAACCCGTAATCGGGATAGAATGTGGCTCCTCCGTTCAGAGAGCCGTAATACCCGCCTTGGGGTGGCTGGCGGAGGGAAATATCAATCGTTCCTCCTGTCAGAGCCGCATTCTGATTGCTCCCTGCCAGATAGTTGACTTTCACCCGCTCTATCATATCCGCCGGAAGATTTTTCAGTTCATCCATATTGGCAAGCTTTATACCGTCCACATAAATCTCACTTACAGGAAGCCCGTTGATTTTATAACTGTCATCTTCTTTGGTTATCCCCGGAAGAAACACCAACGCATCAGTAGACTGTTTGCCTTTCAGTATATCCGAAGAACGGAGATTAACGGTATAGCCGTTCGCATTGTGGCGGATTCTTGAGGCAATCACATTCACTTCCTCCAGCATCACGGCATCTTCTTTCATCACAATCGTTCCGACATTACCCGCCTTGCAAGCCTTACGGACGGTAACATAACCGATATAAGATACCAATAACGCATACTCTCTATCCGACTGAACCGGCAAACGGAACACCCCTTCCGTATCCGAGGTGACTCCACAGACATACGACGAATCTTGTACATGCTGAAGGACAATGCTCACATAAGGCAATGGATTCTTATTTTCATCTACCACCTTCCCTGAAATCATATCTTGCGCCATTATCCGGCACATCGAATAAACACATAATAAAATTAGTAATAAATACCGCTTCATGAACAAATTATTTTCAGATGTTTTTATCTGCAAATTTAATCTTTTTCTTAATTTTACGCGTTCTTTTGTTAGAGAAAAACGACTATATACTTACGTTTTGTAAAAATGGTTATGTTGCTGCTTGATGCTTCAATGCAATCATGTCATAAAAGTATTTACGGATATTGGTTGTAGCATTTTTGGCGGATTCGATTGAAAAGCCGCCACGCAGTTTGCCTGCTTCATCCTTTGACAATTTTGGGATTTTAGTTTCTTTATCCATAATATGATAATTCACAAAATGTACCTACTCTATAAGCTTTTCGGTTTCCGCTCCTTTTGACCAGTCTGGTCTGGATATAATAAGTCGACTGTATTATATTCGCTTTTACAAATCAATATACCCCCAATAAACCACATTCTCAAACACGAATCGCATAAGATAACGTCCTTTCAGCGTAGAAGGCAACAGGCAAGATGTACTTCCGGCAGGGATAACCTGGTTGTAAACGGTTTCATTCGTTTCAGTATCTACCAATTCTAACGTACAAGCACTGCTGAAAGCATCAAACGTTACAAAGTAATCCTTTAAATATACATCAGGAACTTCAGCAGGTGTTCTCATGATATGATCTTTAGCTGAATGTGGTCCCGTAAAACTAACATAAATATCTATCGGCATCCCACCTGATGTGCTACCAGCGTTTATGCCTTGTGAAGAAAGCAGCAAAATCAATAACAAAAAGAAAGAAAATCTATTCATATTCTTTACGTTTTTAAAATTACACCGCAAACGTAAGAATAAAACAGAAACCTGCCAAAGAAAACAAGTACACTTAGTACACACCAGACGATGGTATAGAAATAAACAATTGAATATAAACCAATTAAACGTATGTACATTTAGTACATCTTCACACTATAGCTTATGAAGATTGGAATCAAAAGTCCGGCTTCCGCTCTCGCCGAACAACTTTTGATTCAGATGCGTACGGATATTGGTGACACGTTGCTTGCTGAGATTAAGCAAAACGGTGAGTTCGGAAGGGATAAAATTTAGTTTTACCAACAGGCAGACTTTCCACTCTTGGTTGGTCAATTGAGCTTCATATGCGGCCAGCTTGGCATAAAATTCCGGCAAGGATTTTTCTACTATCCCTTGCAAGTCTTTCTATTCGGCATCCGAAGGCACTGCTAACTTATAAGCATGTTGGTGCATCCGCTTGACAATATCGTGCTGCAAGAGGCTTTGCTCCAATTCCCATTGCTCAGCATGAGTATTCGTTTGATAAGCATCAAGCATCTGTCGAAGCTTTTCGATTTCCTCCTCTTTCTGTTGTTGGAATTGTTGCTTGTTGGAACGGATGCTTTGCAATTCTTCCGTAGCCTGATGGTATTGCATCATCAGGTCGGTGTACTTCCGATTCGCAAGCATTTGGTTCGCTTTTTGCTTCCGATAATACCTATAAATCCATATTCCTCCCAGCATCAATACAATAAACCCCATACAAAGAACTGTCCATAACTTTTGGTTTTCCTCCGATTTCTCTACCGCTATCCGTTGGTTCTCAGAATAATCGTACAAGGCTTGCGTACGGCTGATTTCATGGGCTGAGTTGCGAAGATTTGCCGTATCATTTGCATTGGCAAACAAGTGGGCATATTTAACTACCGAATCCACTTTGTGCATCTTGGCATATACCGACATCAAACCTTTATACCCGCTTTCTAATTTCATGATATCACCCAAAGAGCAATTCAGCAACTTACGGTAATAAAACAAAGCGGAATCCAAGCGAGATGTCTTCTCATAATATTCTCCTATATAAGAATAGAATATTCCATAACCCAGCAGAATATTACCATCGCTCTCAAAAAAGCCCGAGTTGTTCCGGTATTCGTCCAATGCCTGTTTAGCTTTGGCAAGGCTATCATACCTTAAATAATAATCCGCCATAACGATTTGAGTAGCAGCAGCCCAATCCTTCCTGCCGTATTTCGAATAAGCCTCGTACGCTTGTTGAGTAAAATACACGACCGAATCTTCTTTACCCAAAAAGAAATAAGCACCACTTATATAATCCTGACACGAATTAATCTTTAATCTGGAAAATCCCCACCGTTTTTCTACTGACCCCTTTTCATTCCGCTCTGTCGTATTACGGCTGCAAAGATATGAATTTCAAGAAACAATTAAAAGGATTCTAAAACGAAGATATACCGCATCCACCTACGGATATATGCCTACTTGGCAAAGCAAGCACTTTGGATTTATCCCTTACCAGTACTACCTGCAAAGCGGCATTTCAACGCCTCTTCCGGAAGAAATCTTTCATCAAGCCGGCACATTCATCCTTCAGCACCCCCGAAACCACCTCGGTCTTCGGATGCAACGCCGCAGGAGCATAACGCAGATAACCACGCTTTTCGTCTTCAGTACCGAATACCAGCCTGCCCAATTGCGCCCAGGCAATGGCTCCGGCACACATCACGCACGGTTCTACCGTCACATAAAGCGCACAATCATTCAGGTACTTGGCTCCCAACGCATTTGCCGCAGCCGTAATGGCTTGCATCTCGGCATGCGCCGTCACATCGTTCAACGTCTCGGTCAAGTTATGCGCACGGGCGATGATACGACCCTGACACACGATTACCGCACCTACCGGCACTTCTCCACACCGGGCTGCCTTCTCCGCCTCAGCCAACGCTTGCTTCATATAAAACGTATCGTCTGCCATCTTCCGTTACCTCCGCATATCGTGTTCCTTGAATAAAGTGGGATAATCCTCCTCCATTTTCTGATGAATAAACGTCAATACCGTTTCCCGGAACCAACGCGCCTTGTTGGTTATCTGATAATGTTTCAGATAACGGTCGATAATCTGCTCTTCCTCCTCGCTGAGCAGGCACACCATCCGCCGCTTCCGTGGAGAAGCCGAGGAAGGCACTTTCTTTCTCTTTTTTCCGTTGTTCGTCATCATGCGCACAAAATTAGCGCATTTTCTTCATCTACAAAACAAATACGGATAAAAAGGAAGAAACCAAAGCTGCATTTTATTTTTGCAGAAACTGGATACATCAAGACAAGAAAAAACTTTTTGTGGAAATCCCAAACAATGCCCCAGGCCATTGTGCCATCCCAATTTACAAGGACAATCAAGTTTCACCCCAGTTTAGATATACTGAAACTTTAGTTTTAGTGCACTGAAACTATATTTCCAATGCACTAAAACTCCTTATGAAATTATCTGGATGGCCGTATAGGGATGTATCCAGACGAAAAAAAACTTTTTGTAGAAATCCAAAAAGTTTCTTCTAAGATTGTGTATCTTTGCGGTCAAAAAAAGAACAAGATGGCAGAACACAACGAGCTTGGAAAAGAAGGCGAAGACGAAGCGGCACACTACCTCACCGAACGGGGCTATCACATCTTGCACCGCAACTGGCGAAGAGGACGGAACGAACTCGACATCGTGGCGGCAAAAGATAATCAGTTGGTTATCGTGGAAGTCAAGACCCGAAGAGATGAAATATACGGTCATCCCGAAGACGCCATAACCAACCGCAAGATACGTACCTTGGTATCGCTCGCCGACTCGTATATCAAAAAGTTCAAGCTCGACCTTCCGGTGCGGTTCGACATCATTACGGTCGTGGGAAACGAGCCTCCATTCCGCATCGAACACATCGAAGAAGCGTTCCTGCCTCCCATTTGGTAATACATTGAACACAAAGACATGATGAACTATCCAGAGCCTATTTTCTTACCGGAAACCACTTCCACCAATACCTATCTTGCCGGGTTGTGCGACCGTATGCCACAACCGGAACTGACCAGTGTATATAGCCCGTACCAGACATCCGGACGCGGGCAGCGGGGAAACAGTTGGGAATCGGAACCGGGAATGAACCTGCTGTTCAGCTTCGTGGTATATCCTACATTCCTGGAAGCCGGACACCAGTTCTCCCTTTCACAAATCACCGCGCTCGCCCTTACCAATGTGCTTTCGGGTTACACCGAAGGCATCCGCATCAAATGGCCTAACGACATCTACTGGAAAGACAAGAAGCTATGCGGCACGCTGATAGAAAACGACTTGACCGGTACCTCCATCAGCCGCTCCATATCGGGCACAGGCATCAACCTGAACCAAAAACGATTCGTGAGCGATGCGCCAAACCCGGTATCGCTTACGCAAATCACCGGACAGACATACGAACCGACCGTCATCCTGCACCAAGTGATGCAACGTGTAAGCTGGTATTACCGCCTGCTACAAGACGGACATACCGCCGAAATAGCCAGACGGTATAAACAAATGTTATATCGTAAAGAAGGTTTTCACCCGTACCGCGACCAGGCCGGAAAGTTTCTTGCCCGCTTTCGGGATATCGAACCTTCGGGCAGACTGGTATTGGAAGACACAAACGGGCAATGCCGCAAATACCTGTTCAAAGAAGTCGCATTCGAGATCTAAATCCTTATAGCTTTTATATATGTCACCTACCAGCCAACGCATTCTCCATATAGCCATTCCTTCCATCATCTCGAACATCACCGTCCCTCTGTTAGGACTGGTGGACGTAACCATTGTGGGCCATCTTGGTTCGGCTTCCTACATCGGTGCCATTGCCGTGGGAGGAATGCTGTTCAACATGATTTACTGGATATTCGGCTTCTTGCGCATGGGTACCAGCGGACTTACGGCACAAGCCTACGGCGCACACGACCTGCCTGAAGTGACCCGCATCCTGCTCCGCTCGTTAGGCATCGGCATGTTGCTGGCTCTCGCCCTGCTGGTGCTGCAATATCCCATCCGCATCGTAGCCTTCCATTTCATCGATGCCAGTCCCGAAGTACAAGAACTTGCTTCACTTTATTTCCATATCTGCATCTGGGGAGCACCCGCTACGTTGGGGCTGTACGGTTTCACAGGATGGTTTATCGGGATGCAGAACTCGCGCTTCCCGATGTATATCGCCATTATGCAAAACGTGGTGAACATTGCCGCCAGCCTGTTCTTTGTATTCGCCTGCGACATGAAAGTGGCAGGTGTGGCACTGGGCACGCTCATTGCCCAATACGCCGGACTCTTTATGGCATACGGGCTATGGCTCCGTTATTACCAGCCCTTGCGCAAATACATCAAACGGAAACGTGTCTTCACCCGTGAAGCCATGGCACGTTTCTTCCAGGTGAACCGCGACATTTTCCTGCGCACGCTTTGCCTGGTAGCAGTCACCGTATTCTTCACTTCTACCGGAGCAGCGTATGGCGACGTGACCCTGGCCGTCAACACCTTGCTGATGCAACTCTTTACCCTCTTTTCTTACATCATGGACGGATTCGCATACGCCGGCGAAGCCTTGACCGGGAAATACACCGGTGCCCGCAACCATACGGAGTTACGCCTCACCGTACGCCATCTCTTCGGCTGGGGCATTACGCTTGCGCTTGCCTTCACCCTCCTGTACGGCATCGGAGGAAAAGGATTCCTCGGACTCCTGACCAACGAGCGAACAGTCATCGAAGCCTCATCCGCCTATTTCTATTGGGTACTTGCCATCCCACTTGCCGGGTTCTCCGCCTTCCTGCTCGACGGTATCTGCATCGGAGCTACAGCTACGGGCATCATGCTGAAAGGCATGATTGTAGCATCGGCCAGCTTCTTCCTCATCTATTTCGGGCTGAATGCCTCGTTAGGCAATCATGCCTTATGGCTGGGATTCATCACCTATCTTGCCTTGCGGGGCATCATACAAGCGTGGCTGGTCAGGAAGCACACCCGGTAGTCCCGTAGAAAGATTATCAATCTTACGGAAAGGACAGTCATACACAACACAATACACAATATTGTCACATCTTCTTCTTACTGTTGTCATATCCCACTCTAAACCCCTACGATATGGCTGCACACACATAAGAGATTAAAGCCTGATTTTGTAGAATCCGATGATTTGATGTATATTTACAACCCGAAATACGAAGAAAACGTTTTTAAAGTCAAACGATTGTAAATTCACTTTTAAATATCAAACGACATGAAAACCAAAGCATTATTCATCGCTTGCGTTTGTGCTTTCTTTACACTGGCAACACAGGCACAAACTCAAGTTATCGCACATCGCGGATTCTGGAAAGCCGAAGGATCGGCTCAAAACTCTATCACCGGCTTGAACAAAGCAGCCGAAGCCAAGGTTTATGGTTCTGAATTTGATGTGCAACTTACCGCCGACAACACAGTGGTAGTAAATCACGACGACATCATCGGAGGATGGGTCATAGCCGACACAGAATTCGACAAGCTGAAAGACTTGAAACTGAAAAACGGCGAAACGCTCCCTACACTGAACGACTACTTAAGAGCCGGACAGCAACTTCCCCACATCCAACTTATCCTCGAAATCAAGCCTCACAAAACCAAAGAACAAGAAGAACGGATTGCAAAAGCCTGCGTCAATATGGTAAAAGAATACGGACTGGAAAAACAAGTGGAATATATTTCGTTCAGCATGAACGTGTGTGAACAGCTCGTCAAATTAAACCCTGACGCCAAAGTGGCATACCTGGAAGGTGATGTTGCCCCGAAAGACATCAAAGCCAAAGGTCTGACCGGAATAGACTATCCCTACAAAGCGCTTTACAAACATCCCGAATGGGTGAAAGAAGCCCATGAACTTGGATTAACGGTCAATGTATGGACTGTAAACAATGTAAAAGACATGAAGAAACTTATCGGTATGAAAGTGGATTATATCACGACCGACCACCCGTTAAAAGCGAAAGGATTGGTTCAATAAAGAATACATAGAAGAAAATGTTTTGAATTTATCGTATGCTGATTAGGAATGAGTTTTTTAGGCACATCCGCTTCTGTGATGAAAAAGAAACCCAAAACAGTTTTTATAATTGTCACAAAATAGAAATATTTACGTAACAATCCGTACCTATCTTTGCAATGTCAGAAAAGGGGAAAAAATCAATCAATAAGCACTGACAAATAACCAAACGAATTCTCTCTCGAACGTCGCCGCATGAAAGAAATGCCGCGACGTTTTTTCATTTTGAAATCTCCAAAGGTCACTGAGCAAATACTCAGAAACTGTTTTGAATCTATCGTGTGCTGATTGGGGATGAGTTTTTGAGGTATTACAGAAACGGAAAGGAGCCTAAAATCGTCCGAAGCATACACAAAAACGGATACATCAAGACAAGAAAAACTTTTTAGAGAAATTCAAAACAGTTTCTTAATCCCTATCAATTTATTTTTTTACCTTTGCCTACAAACATAACCACTAAAAAGATTCTGAATATGGCAAAGTTCAAACGTATTTTATTAAAGTTAAGCGGCGAAAGCCTGATGGGAGAAAAAAAATATGGTATCGATGAAAAACGGTTGGGTGAATACGCCGGACAAATAAAAGAAATACACGACATGGGCGTACAAATCGGAATTGTCATCGGAGGAGGAAACATCTTCCGCGGGCTGAGCGGCGCAGGAAAAGGGTTCGACCGGGTGAAAGGCGACCAGATGGGAATGCTTGCCACGGTCATCAACAGCCTGGGACTTAGCTCCGCATTGACGGCTCAAGGCGTAAAAGCCCGTGTACTGACGGCTATCCGCATGGAACCTATCGGCGAATTTTATTCGAAATGGAAAGCCATCGAAGCGATGGAAAACGGAGAAGTAGTCATCATGTCGGCCGGTACGGGCAATCCTTTCTTTACTACCGACACCGGCTCATCCTTGCGTGGCATCGAAATAGAAGCCGACGTCATGCTGAAAGGCACCCGGGTGGACGGCATCTATACTGCAGACCCCGAAAAAGACCCGACCGCCAAGAAGTTTGATGACATTACTTACGATGAAGTGTTGGCACGCGGCTTAAAAGTAATGGACTTAACCGCTACCTGTATGTGCAAAGAAAACAACCTGCCCATCATCGTATTCGATATGGACACGGTAGGCAACCTGAAAAAAGTAATAGCCGGTGAAAATATCGGCACGTTAGTCCATAATTAAGCGAGCCTGCCAACCAGTCAGGAATGGATTGCGAAAATCATTTGCAACACATAGTGAAGCGTACCGGTTACGCCCAACGTGGAGGTATCCGAGACGCTTCACTTTCAATACCAAACAAGCTCTTAGCCTTAGGTCATCGGACAAGGCTGAACTCAGACAAAGGAATGCCATATCCCCAGTCCGGCCATTCCACATAAATCCTGCCGTCTTCCTCACGTTTCACTATCAGAACGTTTTGTGCAGGATGGATGTCGGCTAAGAAATCATACGTTTCAATGGGCATCCGGTAATCGGTAGTGCGTCCTTCCTGCTCGATGGATAACGTAAGACTGGTCCGGTTGATGCACACGTCTTTCACCCGATAGGTATCGTTTAATTCGATTCTGCCCGAAAGCCGCTCCTTGGCTTGCTGGAAGACGGCTTCGCCTTGTTCTTCTTCCCATTTCCGCAAGATAATGCTCCATACCTTCTCGTCTTTGCCTTGGGGATGGTCCGTATGTATCTTTTGTAATGTCTCCGGCAGGCCGAACAGATTACCCGTATCCGGATTGGCATCTAAATGAAGCAAGCTGTTTTCTTCATCGTATTCGTACAGGTAAAAACACCATTCCTTATGCGTGCTTGCCCCCCGGCTGGCTTGCAGGATGGGCGGTTCGCCGTCTTGGTCTATCGTCCAGAAGCAATAGTTAAGGGCGTCTTTCAGCAGGAATGTGCGGTTATCCTTTCCTGCTTCCAGGCGCAAAACGATGTAGAAGCCGTTGGTGGCACGGCCTAAACTTTGTTCCGAGAACAGCCATACTTCGCTTCCCTGGCGGTACGGACAACCGGGTATGCGCCAGTAACTCACCTCTCCCCAGTTGAACAGCCTCATGATTTGGCTGGCATACTTGCTGAAATCAGCTTCCGTATACCGCCGGAACAAGATGACACAATATTCGATGATTTTCCATAGGTTGGTGCCGTAACTCAGTCCTTTCAGGTTGAAAGCCGTCTCGTGTGCGTCCGCCCGTTCGGGATACCATTGGAACAACATACCGTCCAGTTCGTCTATCAACAAGTGGAAGGTGCGTTTGATGCCCAATTTATAAGGGCCTATCTGCCTGCACCGCATGTAAATCACCGTCACGATGCCCCAGTACACATCCGGTTCGTCCGCTTTCAGGTCCTTCAGTACAGGAGCGGTCTCTTGTTGGAATGTAGAATACCTTGGATGATGTTTTCGCCGCTTTATCTGGCTTTGCAATACTGGAACAGGAAGAGCGAATTGTCTGCCGACCGTTGTGGGGCAGCAGTCGTTGGCGAAGAAACCTATCAGTCGGTATTGATAAAGTTGGCATCGGGAATGAAAGAAGACTCCCGCCAGCCGGACTGTCTGGTGGAACAAGGAAAAGCGTATGAGGCACTGAAGCGCTCTTCGCTTTGGAACCGGATACAACAAGAGTATCAGTGTATTTTTTATTCGCACCCTCAATTGTGTGTGCGGGCATTGGAACTGGACCGTTGGAAGGTTTCGTATGCTTACCGTAGCCAGCGGAACAGGTATTAATCAACTAAACTCAGCAGTGATATGAACAAGGCGATAACTTCTTTTTGGAAACGGATGTTTTTCTGTTATGACGTTAGCCGGATGCGCAAGGCGGTGGTGGATTATCTGACCGCGGAAGGCATACAGGTGGAAGTGAAAGACGGCATGATACAGGTGCTGTTTGAAGACTATTATTATAATGTAGAGTTCGACTTGGACGGGGAATATCCCCGGTGTGACATTTCGTTCCGGATGAAGGACAAAAAATATGCAAAACTGGATTTGTTGCGCAAGACTTTTATTGCCGATAAAGTGAATACGGACGAGGATTATTTGTCAACATTGAAGGCTTTTAACGACGAGATAATCGTTGACGCACATTTTTACTTTGCCAATCGCAAGATGCTGCTTTCGCTTTTCTATGAGTACTTTGCGGATGTGAAACATGCCGTAGACGATATGTGCGATTTATTGCAGAACGAATTGAGTGAAAGAGAAGAGAAACGCCCAATCGGGTTCACGGCAAGTCCGGTTGTTTCTAAAGAGGAAGCTAAGGTAGCGGCTTGCAATAAAAAAACAGAATGAGTTATGATACGAGGAAAAACATTATTCATCTGCACCGAGTGCAAGAAAGTCTTTATGGCACCGGATGTGGAATACGGTGCAATGGTCTATTCCGTTCCGATGCCTTGCAAACGTTGTGGAAGCAGACGCACGTTGCCTGTATTCCAATTGTTGGCTTATCCGGTGTATAAAGGTATATGGGAAACGATAGAAAGGGAAAAGAATGATAAAAACGATAACAATGAAAATAGATAAAGATGATCTCCTTTTTGGGGCCATCATCGGCGGATTAGTGATTTGCAGTCCGTTCATTGCCATGTATCATATAGGTAAATGGATTTATAGCAAAACGCCCCAAAAGATTAAAGAGCAAAAAGCAGAAGAGAAAAAACGGGAGGAGATGAACAGGGAGATACATGAGTTGGAAAAGCAACTGGGACTTGCGGAACGTGATGACAGCTATATGCACTATGATCCTCTGTATATGGGTAATGAGCAGAGGGGCAGAGAAGGTTATTGGGCAGATCTAAAGAAGAAAGTAGCTTCAGGGTATAAAAGCCCGGACTTGATATGGATGATTAAAGAAGTAAAAAGCGGGCTTTGTGCACCGAGGTTCGGTTATGGTGATTGTCAGGTCTTGTTGCTGCTGCATAAAGACTGCTACGACATTCTTGGTTGCGCTCCTGTAGAAAGTGGAACCTTGGAACATTTGTTCAATGGCAGTGAAGGGCCGGGAAAATTGCCAAGAGCTGACCGCTATGTGAAAGCAGCTTACGAAATGATGACTTTTTCAAACGACTATGCAGTGCGGCTCCAGACACTGTCGGAATGTGGTAATTACCAGGATTATTATGTGTATACGGTTCCAGGGAGATTTGATTATCAACATTTGATACAAGGAAAATGTGAGGATTTGAAGACGTTTATTGAAGATTTCGACAAGAAGTATAAGGTTTCTGCAACGGAAGCAGAACCTGAAAACAGCAAAGCATGATACGTTACATTCAAAACGACCAGCGTAAGATTGCTTCACGCCAAAGAGCCGGGTGAGAACTTCCGAAACGACTTCGACAAGTATCCTGCGTTGTGGAAAGGATTAGAGCGTGCCTTGTGTCCTCGTATCCATTTCAAGCTGATGATATCCGATTTGCAGAAAGCCTATATCGGTTCGGCTAATCTGACTGGAGCGGCATTGGGAATGAAGAGTGAAAACAGGCGAAACTTTGAAGCCGGGATATTTACCGATGAAGAGGGATTAACAAAAGCAGCCATTGACCAGTTTGATGAGGTATGGATGGGAAAGCCTTGCAAGGCTTGTGGACGGAAAGATGTGTGTAAAGACCGGATAGTCTGAAATTAAGAAGCTGTTTTGAATTTCTCCAAAAAGTTTTTCTTGGCTTGATGTATCCGTTTTCGTGTGTGCTTTGGGCGATAAATTCAAAACAGCTTCTAAAAGTTACGGGACTAAACTTTTCTTTGCGAACTCTGTCCATTCAAAATAAAAAAACTCTGTGCCTCCGTGTCTCTGTGTTCGATAAAATTTTATGCGTAGCCCCACTTATGTTCGGGTGAGCCATGTAACGTTCATGCTCATTTTAGGCTCACTTTAATTTTTGGGTATAAAAAATGGTGTAAATCTCGCAAATGCTTGATTTACACCACTTGTTGCGGAGAGACAGGGATTCGAACCCTGGGAACAGTTACCCGTTCACCGCATTTCGAGTGCGGCCCGATCGACCACTCCGGCATCTCTCCAATAATGACTAAAGCGCTTCTTGAAGAATCAAGAAGCGCTTTACAGGGCGGAGAGACAGGGATTCGAACCCCGGGTACCTCGCGGTACAACGGTTTTCAAGACCGCCGCAATCGACCACTCTGCCACCTCTCCAGTCTTTGTTGTAGAAGTGCTTCTGTTTTTCAAAAGCGATGCAAAGGTACGGATTATTTTTGAATATGCAAACGTCTGGATAAAAAAAGTGTGAGAAAAGAAAAGTTTTGCCAAGATTTGCCTATCTTTGCTCCCATTAATCAACTAATAGAGACGAAACTATGAATAAAGCTATTATTACGGTTGTAGGAAAAGACTCGGTAGGCATTATCGCCAAAGTTTGTTCTTACTTGGCAGAGAACGGCATCAACATATTGGATATATCGCAAACTATCGTACAAGAATTTTTTAATATGATGATGATTGTAGATATGTCGCATATCGAAAAACCGTTCGAACAAGTGGTAAATGAACTGACGGAAGTGGGACAGGCATTGGGCGTGCAAGTAAAATGCCAGCGTGAAGAGATTTTCGACAAGATGCATCGGATTTAAAACAGAGCAGGCTTATGATTAACATATCAGAGGTTCTTGAAACCAACAAGATGATCGAGAAAGAAAATCTCGATGTGCGCACCATTACAATGGGCATCAACCTGCTGGAATGTGCGGACAATAATGTAGATGTACTTTGCCAGAAAATCTACGAGAAGATTACACGGCTCGCCAAAGACTTGGTAAAGACAGGAGAAGACATATCGAAAGAATACGGCATCCCTATCGTAAACAAGCGTATTTCGATTACACCGATATCGTTAGTAGGAGGCGCGGCTTGCCATACGACTGCCGACTATGTGAAAATCGCCCGCACGCTGGACCGGGCTGCCGCCGAACTGGGCGTGAACTTCATTGGCGGCTACTCGGCTATCGTGTCGAAAGGGATGACCCGAAGCGATGAATTGCTGATCCGTTCCATCCCCGAAGCGTTGGCTTGCACGGAACGGATTTGCAGCTCGGTCAATGTAGGTTCAACCAAGACGGGCATCAACATGGACGCGGTACGACTGATGGGAGATATCATCAAGGATACGGCACGCCTGACAGCCGACCGTGATTCATTAGGATGCGCCAAATTAGTCGTATTATGTAATGCCCCCGATGATAATCCGTTTATGGCCGGAGCTTTCCACGGCGTATCGGAAGACGATGCCATTATCAATGTAGGCGTAAGCGGTCCGGGAGTAGTGAAGTATGTACTCGAACAAATCCGTGATGCCAACTTTGAAGTATTGTGTGAAACCATCAAGCGCACGGCGTTCAAGATTACCCGCGTAGGACAACTTGTAGCCCAGGAGGCTTCCCGCCGTTTGGGTGTGCCGTTCGGCATTATCGACTTGTCTTTAGCTCCTACTCCGGCCATCGGCGACAGCGTAGCGGATATCTTGAAGGAAATCGGCTTAGAACATCCGGGTGCCCCTGGCACTACCGCTGCATTGGCTTTGCTTAACGACCAAGTGAAAAAAGGCGGCGTGATGGCTTCATCGTATGTAGGCGGGCTGAGCGGAGCGTTTATTCCTGTAAGTGAAGACCAAGGCATGATAGATGCGGTAGAAGCCGGTGCGCTGACCATTGAGAAACTGGAAGCAATGACCTGCGTATGTTCGGTAGGACTGGATATGATTGCCATCCCGGGCGACACATCGGCCGCAACCATTTCGGGAATTATCGCCGATGAATCAGCTATTGGCATGATTAACCAGAAAACAACGGCTGTACGTATCATTCCGGTAGAAGGGAAACAGGTGGGTGAAACAGTTGAATTCGGAGGATTGCTGGGTTATGCTCCCATCATGCCTGTCAACCGCTTCAATTGTGAAGCCTTTGTAAACCGCGGCGGACGCATCCCTGCCCCGATACATAGCTTCAAGAATTAACGCGTATGGCGGAGTATTTAGAAGAGCTGAACGAAAGCCAGCGCGAAGCGGTACTTTATATCGACGGGCCTTCACTTGTAATAGCGGGCGCAGGTTCGGGAAAGACACGGGTGCTGACGTATAAGATAGCTTACCTGATGGATCAAGGTTACGAGCCTTGGTCCATCTTGGCGTTGACCTTTACCAATAAAGCGGCACGTGAGATGAAAGAACGCATCGCGCGTCAAGTAGGCATCGACCGGGCGCGTTACTTGTGGATGGGTACGTTTCATTCCGTCTTTTCACGGATTTTACGCACCGAAGCAGATAAGCTAGGATTCTCGTCCGACTTTACGGTTTACGATGCCGCCGACTCGAAAAGTCTGATAAAAGCCATTATCAAAGAAATGGGATTAGACGATAAGACTTACCGTCCGGGAATGGTGCAGAACCGCATCAGCAATGCTAAAAACCAGTTGGTATTGCCCGAAGCATACGCGGCAAGTGCCGAGTTCTATCAGAACGACACAGACGCAAAAGTGCCTGCCGTGCGCGACATATACCGCCGCTATTGGGAACGGTGCAGGCAAAGCGATGCCATGGACTTCGACGATTTATTGCTTTATACCTATTTATTATTCGAACAGCATCCCGATGTACGCGAGAAGTACGCTTCACGTTTCCGTTTTGTGTTGGTAGACGAGTACCAAGACACCAACTACGCCCAACACCGCATCGTGTGGCAACTTACCGAAAAATACCGTCGGGTATGCGTGGTAGGCGATGACGCGCAGAGCATCTATTCGTTCCGGGGAGCCGACATCGATAATATCTTGAAATTTACACAAACCTATGGAGAGGCACGCCTTTTTAAACTGGAACAAAACTATCGTTCGACACAAACCATAGTGAACGCGGCAAACAGCCTGATTGCCAAGAACCGTGACCAAATACGGAAAGCCGTGTTCTCTGAAAAAGAAAAAGGCGAACCGATTCCGGTATTCAGTGCTTACAGCGATGTAGAAGAAGGTGAAATCGTAGCAAACCGGTTAGCACGGATGGTGGCAAGCGGAAGTTATGGTTACGACGACTTTGCCATCCTGTATCGCACCAATGCGCAAAGCCGTATCTTTGAGGAAGCATTACGCAAACGGGGATTACCGTACCGCATTTACGGAGGTTTGTCTTTCTACCAACGGAAAGAGATAAAAGACATTGTAGCTTATTTCCGCTTAGCCGTAAATCCCAACGACGAAGAGGCATTCAAACGTATTATCAATTATCCCGCAAGAGGAATTGGTGATACGACATTGAACAAGATAATCGATGCGGCCACCCATGCCAATGTCAGTTTGTGGACTGTACTGAACGAACCACTGACGTATGGCCTGCAGGTGGCAAAGAACACGGCAACCAAGCTGCAAGGATTCCGCACGCTGATAGCCGGATTTGCCGAAGACGTAACGCGTAAGAATGCTTACGATTTGGGACAAACCATCGTACGCCAATCGGGCATCATAACCGACGTGTACCGCGACCGCTCGCCCGAGAACCTAAGCCGTCAAGAAAACATTGAAGAGCTTATTAATGGTATGCACGATTTTTGCGCCAGCCGTGAAGAAGAAGGAAACGAACGCGTCTCTCTTTCCGACTACCTGCAAGAGATTTCGTTAATGACCGATTTGGATAGCGAAGAAGGAGAAGGGACAAAAATAACCTTGATGACCATCCATTCGGCAAAAGGACTGGAATTTAAAAATGTATTTGTCGTAGGATTGGAAGAAAACCTCTTCCCCAGCCCGATGGTAACCGAGCATCCCCGACAATTGGAAGAAGAACGACGCTTGTTTTATGTAGCGATTACCCGTGCCGAAGAACATTGCTTCCTGTCGTATGCCAAATCGCGTTTCAAGTACGGGAAGACGGAATTCAGCAGTCCCAGCCGTTTCCTGCATGACATAGACGCACGTTACCTGAAGTTGCCCGAAGGTGAAGCGGTTTTCTCACGCTCCAATATACAGCAACGTACTGACCGGCTTACAATGGAAACTCCGCCGACGCTCCGTCCGAAAGTATCGGCAGAAAAACCTCGGATAGTATCGGTAGCCTCCCCTCGCAACCTACGCAAAGTATCTTCGATTTCATCTGAAGTCAAAGACCCGGGCACCGCTACAGATGCCGGCATCACAATCGGCCAACTGATAGAACACCAACGTTTCGGCATCGGTAAAGTGGTCAACGTAGAAGGTACAGGCGACAACTGCAAAGCGACGGTCGAGTTTCAGAATGCCGGCACCAAGCAGCTTCTGTTGAAGTTCGCCCGATTCAAAATAATAAAATAATTTTTTTCACCACAGAAGGCACAGAGACACACGTTGCCTTTACCAATGTATTGACTCTGTGTCCTCTGTAATGAAACCAAATGCAAAGATTATGTTAGATGTAACGAAAGTCCCTTCCCCGTGCTATGTGATGGAGGAAGATTTGCTCAGGAAAAACCTGAACCTGATAAAGTCGGTAGCCGGCAAGGCAGGGGTCGAGATTATCCTTGCCTTCAAGGCATTCGCCATGTGGAAATCATTTCCGATATTCCGCGAATACATCAGTCATACCACAGCAAGTTCTGTCTACGAAGCACGACTCGCTTTCGAAGAGTTCGGAAGCCCTGCACACACTTATTCGCCTGCCTATACAGAAGCCGATTTTCCGGAATATCTGAAATACAGCAGCCACATCACGTTCAATTCGCTTTCACAATACGAACGTTTTTATCCTGCAGCAAAAGCTTCCGCCCGACCTGTTTCGTGCGGCATCCGCGTGAATCCCGAATATTCCGAAGTGGAAGTAGAACTATATAATCCTTGTGCGCCGGGCACACGTTTCGGAGTGACTGCAGACTTGCTTCCCGACCGCCTGCCCGAAGGCATCGAAGGTTTCCACTGCCATTGCCATTGCGAATCAAGCTCGTATGAACTGGAACGCACACTGAAACATATAGAAGAAAAGTTCTCCCCCTGGTTTCCACAACTGAAATGGCTGAACTTAGGCGGCGGACACCTGATGACCCGTAAGGATTACGACATAGAACATCTCGTCGGATTACTGCAAGGATTGCGGTCGCGTTATCCACACTTACGGATTATCTTGGAGCCGGGTTCGGCTTTCGCCTGGCAGACTGGCCCGTTAATAGCTTCAGTAGTCGATATCGTAGAAAGCCGGGGCATCCGTACGGCAATTCTCGATGTCAGTTTTACCTGTCACATGCCCGACTGTCTGGAGATGCCTTATCAGCCGGCCGTGCGTGGAGCAGAATCACTTCCTGCCGATGCCGTAAAGACAGCACGGAAAGAAGAACACATATATCGCTTAGGTGGAAACAGTTGTCTGAGCGGCGACTATATGGGAAGCTGGAAATTCGACCACGAATTGCAGATAGGCGAACGCATCGTATTCGAAGACATGATTCATTACACGATGGTGAAGACGAATATGTTCAACGGTATTCACCATCCGTCTATTGCCCTGTATCATAGCAATGGTGAACTGGAAGTATATCGTACCTTCGGTTATGAAGATTACCGTGACCGGATGTGTTGAGAAACTGTTTTGAATTTGTCGTATATAAAAGCCTCCTCAAACGAACATAAGTGAACCGTCTGACTCACTTATGTTAAACGCCTAAGTTACTTATGTTAAACGGGCAAGTTACTTATGTTCGTTTGCTGAGCCTCTTTTGCCCGTTTTTCCGGATAGTATCATAGCCAGACGCAGGAGGTTGCGTAAGCCTGCGGATATAGGTGCGTCGGCAAACGCATATAGGTCCATCCGCTGTAAGATTATTAATCTTCAGGCTGCAAGATTATTAATCTTACAAGCGGAAGATTATTAATCTTACACCAGACGAAGTTTTCTGCATCGGGAGAAGAAGATAACGACAACCTTTTGAGAAACTGTTTTGAATTTCTTCAAAAAGTTTTTTTCCGTCTTGATGTATTCGTTTTCGTGTGTGCTTTGGGCGAAGTATAAGATGCCGTTTAAAGTATAACAAAAAAGAGGTTCCGTAACGTGCGGAACCTCTTTTTTGTTAGAGTGTGCAATCTGCTTTTACCTTTTTATCCTATGAAAACTACTATTTATATTGTTAATTTTGTGCCAAGTCTACGGCATAGTTGGCGCGCTTGCCCGACGGATAGACACCGGTCATGAACAATACCTGGTCGGGCGACTGGGAAGCCGCTTTCATCACGTCTTCCAAATCCTGTACGGTACGAAGTTGTTTGCCGTTGGCTTTCAGAATGATGAATCCTTTGCGGATACCGCTGTCTGCCATACGTCCGTCGCTTACACCCGTTACCTGTACACCATATCCTAAGTTGAGCTGGCGTTTCAGTTCGGTAGGCACTTCACGGAAAGCTGCTCCCAACAGTTCCATATCGGCTTTCTTCACTACTTTCGTATTGCCTTGGGCATTCTTCAAAGTAATAGTAAATTCTTGGTCTTTCTTGTCACGGAAGACTTTTACTTTCACTTTATCGCCCGGACGTTTCTTGGCGAGGATACCTTGCAGGGCAGCCATGGTTTCCACTTTCTCACCATCTAAGGAAATGATGACATCGTTTACTTTCAAAATGCCGGCAGCCGAACCTTCGTCTTGTACCTGCACTACCTGTACACCATAACCGATGCCCAATTCTTTCTGTTCCTTGCGGATTTCTTCCGGATATTCTTCTCTACCCATATCGCGCCCTCCGATACCCAACAAAGCACGCTGGACGGTTCCGTATTGTTTCAAGTCAGTTACCACCTTGGTCATGATGCTGGTCGGAATAGCGAATCCGTAACCTGAATAGGCTCCGGTTGGAGAAACCAGCATGGCGTTGATACCGACCAGTTCACCTTTGGCGTTGACCAAGGCACCGCCACTGTTACCTTGATTGATAGCAGCATCGGTCTGGATGAAGGATTCCACATCGTTGGCTCCCAATCCACGAGCTTTGGCACTGACCACACCAGCAGTTACCGTAGAACCCAAATTAAACGGATTACCTACAGCCAATACCCATTCACCTACCTTCAGGTTATCTGAGTTTCCTACAGGAATGGCAGGAAAGTCATCGCCTTCGATTTTCACCAAAGCCAAGTCTGTGGTAGGATCGGTGCCGATAACCCGTCCTTTCATCTCCCGTCCGTCATGCAATTTGACCGAAATCTCGTCAGCATCATCTATCACATGATTGTTCGTCACGATATATCCGTCTTTCGAAATGATGACACCCGAACCGAATCCCTTTTGTTCGGGAGTCTGGACTTGCTGCTGGCGTCCGCGACCATCACCGAAGAAAAAATCAAAAATATCAGGTTGAGTCTGTATTACCTTCGTTTTACTCCGCTGGATAGCCATGATGTGTACTACGGAGTTCAGCGAACTCTCAGCAGCTTGAGTCAAATCGACCGGTTGCATTTTCGAAGTGTCGAATGCAGCATATTTGGCTGGAGTAGCCGTTTGGAACGCTTCGTAAAAAGAAGCGTTCTTTGTATCTTTAGACTGGAGGATGGCATACGAAGTCACTCCTGCCACACCTGCACTTACAGCAATCAGTGCAACAGCTCCTAAAGCGAATTTAGTTGTCTTTTTCATATCTATAAATCATTTAAATTGTTAATTTCATTATTCGTTTAACATTTCATCTGCTAAAGTAGAACAAAAATCATGCGGTTGTACTCATCGCCTCATCTTTTTTCTCTCTTTTAACAAAGCGGCTTATCTGCTTAACCGCGCTTAACGGGGGTAGCTGACAAATTTGCATTCATTATCAGTCACTTTTACAGTATTACAAGATATTTCTTGCTATAATGGCAGAGGATATGGTTTATTTGTGTACCTTTGCACACAGAAGCAGTCGGACGGTCTGTCGCTAGTATCTATTGATGCAAGAGGAAAGTCCGGGCAACACAGAGCATCCCACTTCCTAACAGAAAGCTATCCGTGAGGGTAGAGTAACGCAGAAGAAAACAACCGCCGCTCCTACCCGGAGAGGTAAGGGTGAGAAGGTAGGGTAAGAGCCTACCAGCCGCATGGTGATGTGCGGGCTGTGCGTCTTGGGAGTTGTAAGGTCATGTAAACCGGCATTAACGAGGGTTGCTCGCCCCACGTCGGAGGGTAGACCGCTAAAGCCTTTTGGTGACAACTGGCGTAGATAAATGACAGACACCTTATATTATATAAGGAACAGAACCCGGCTTACAGGCCGGCTGCTTTTTTTAAATTAAGAATGAAGAATTAAGAATGAAGAATTTAACTTCGTCCGCATGGCATTGGCTTACGCCGAACGCTGTTTCTTCATTCTTTATTCTTCATTCTTCATTTAATAACTATGAGACTGCAATATTGGCTTCAATTCTTGACAGACGGCATCTGGAGAATCACCGAAGATGAGGTAACTCCAGTGAGGAAGCGCCTGTATTCGTGTGTGAAAATCATTTACCTTTCGATAGAGCAGTTCTTGAACGACCGCATTCCGGTGCGTGCTTCGGCACTGACGTATAGCACATTGCTGTCTATCATCCCCATCCTTGCCCTGCTGTTCGCCATTGCCCGCGGCTTCGGTTTCGATGCATTGATGGAGCAGCAAATCAAAAGCGGTGTGATAAGCCAGCAGAGCGAGCTGGTGTTTTCGTGGGTCAATTCTTACCTGCAACACGCGCAGAGCGGCATCTTCATCGGCGTGGGCCTGATTATGTTGCTGTTTACCATCCTGATGCTGATAGACAACATCGAGCGCAGTTTCAACGCCATCTGGCAGGTAAAGCGTCCCCGCACGGTGTTCCGCCAGATAACCGATTATTTTTCGATGCTGCTACTGCTTCCGTTGCTCATTGTTATCTCCAGCGGTCTGACCATCGTGATGACCACGTACGTGAAGGATTTGGAAACCTTCCTTCTGCTGGGACCGATGCTGAAGTTCCTGGTGCGTCTCGTCCCGTATGCCTTAACGTGGGGGATGTTCATCGCGCTATACGTGTTCATGCCCAACACGAAAGTGAAGCTAAGCCATGCCTGGTTTCCGGGGATACTGGCAGGTAGCGCCTTTCAGGCTTTCCAGTATTTCTACGTCAACAGCCAGATATGGATTTCGAACTACAATGCCATCTACGGAAGCTTTGCCGCCATCCCGATGTTCCTGTTATGGACACAGGTGTCGTGGACCATCTGCCTGTTCGGTGCCGAGATGAGCTATGTCAGCCAGAACCTTTCTTCGTTCAGCTTCGGGAAAGAAACGGCGCATATCAGCCGGCGCTACCACGATTTCTTCTGTGCCATCGTGCTCTCCGCTATCTGCAAGCGGTTCGAGCACGAGCAGCAGCCCTATACGGCAGAAGAGCTGAGCAAAGAGCATAAGATTCCCATCCGGCTGACAAAGAATATCCTCTACGAGCTGACCGATGTCCGTCTGGTTTACGAAACTTCTGATGACGATAAAGAAGGAAACATCCGTTACTTGCCCGGAATGGACATCAACCGCCTGACCGTAGGTGTGCTGATAGAGCGGCTGGACAGTGCCGGCGCCGAGAACTTCAAGATAGACAAGGAGGACTATTCGGCTTCGTGGCATGCCCTGATTGAGGCAAAGCAGGTGTACCTGTACCAAAGCGGACGCATTCTGGTGAAGGATTTGTAGCCGGAGTACGGCATTCTTTTTTTAATCATCAAAAATCCCAATGTCGTAGAAAACAGTTATATCATTATTAGGTTGTATGCTTTTCATGTAAAATTCAAGCGCAACATAAGGTGAAGCAAAGAACTTGATATTTTGTATCTGCCTGTAGTCTTGGCTAAGCAGATATAGATAAATGCCCGCACATATTTCTTCTCCGCTGATACCTGGCTCATATTTTATGTCGTATGCTTCGCAGATGTTTTCTATTTTCTGGAAACGCATGCACTTAATAACCTCATCCATATACATAGGGTCAATATATTCAGCATAGCTGCCACAGATACCTTGAAGCCTCCCGGATGCCAATTTTTGTCCAATCGGAACATATTCCACCTTATCTACGACCGGCTTTTCAATTTGGTCGGACAGGTTTTGAATGAATAGAAGCTCTTCCCTTTCCTCTTCATTTTCAGCATTAGGGATGAGATGCGTTACATCTGTTTTGATATGATTCTCCACTACCGCTTTTTTTACAAGCGCTATGATTTCCTCTCTTGTAAATCGTCCTTCATAACATTTCACCATGTCTTCCAATGAAACATGTGAATCGCGGAAACTGGCAGCTATAAGTCCATGTATGTTTTCCTCACAATACGTGTTAAAGCCCTCTATCATATCCCCAAATTCGTCGTTCGAATCTTCTATTCTGTCGGAAAAATAATTGCTTTGGATTTCTATGTTGTCGTTCGATCTTTCTTTTATAAATTGCAGTGCATCCTTGTAGTCTTCAGACAAGCACATTTCATCGTCCATCAAATAATCGACATGCAAAACAATTTCTTTATTCACGATGTCTGCCATTCCCTCGAATATGTCTTCCAAATCCATATTGAGTATTTGCAACCAGTTATTACTCAATATTTTGTGAGTTATAAGTCAGAAATATGGGCATAACCTTTAGGGGTACATTCTAAAAGGTGAAGATTTAATCTTTTTATTATTTCTTAACACTCAAAGAGCGGTGGTAGAGGGTATTTTCCCTCTTTTCGGTACTTTATTGATGGTTCGATGTTCCCATCTTTCCACATTGCTTGGCTCGTTCGCACAAGCCACTACAAAGGTACTACAATTTCCAATAAAGGCAAGAGGACAGCAATTCAAATCTATTATTTTTGAGGGAGTGAAATCTGCCGCTTGCCAAATTTCTCTCTGTCGAAAATAATAGTCCTCTGAAAAGAATGAAAACAGCATTGATAAAATTGCCTTATTAAGGGGGGGCTATGCTGTTTTATGCTATTATTTCGTCAGTCGTTTATCTCCGTTGCCGGATGCAGTTTTCAGCCAAGCCGATGAATAAGAAAAGGTTTTGGAGCTGTTTACTCTCCAACGGAGGACGAAACTGCTCCAAATGGTTTACCGCTTGAACTTTTCGTTTTCTAAAAGAGGTTTGGCAACCTTTGCATCCGACAAAAGGAGATAAATGACCAGATATATAACAGTAGTATTACATTAAGGTAAAGAACAACCATGGTATAGTATTATTGCAATTTAACTATTTAAAGTTTGTTTATAATCAAATCATTTAAAGATTTTTGTCCTTCTATGATTTTTTGTATTTGATAAATGTCGTAATTAAATAAAAAATATCACGCATAATGACTTTTCTTTTTTCTAAATTTCTTCAAATGACAAATTATTGTTACCTTTGTAATCTAATGTAGTTAATGGTTGCGCTTATAAAGTCCTTGGAAAGGATTTATGTATAAAAGAGGTAGATGTTTACTCTGTTCTTGCCTGGATTATCAGCATCACTGATATGAAATAACAGAAAAAAATATACAATGGCTAAGCGGACGGACAGGCAGGGAAATAGTACAGATTCCCAATCCCCCTCTTTATAATACATTGCGTATAAGATTTATTAACTGTCTGGGGAATCTACAGAGATTTAACGAATCAAGATGGGAAGAGTCGGTCTTTGTCTTGTCATAATGTTCTTCATCTGTAGTGCTCAAAAAATTGATGCACAAGTACAGAATATCAGAGAGAAACAAGATACCATTTCGGCGACTAAATCATTAGAGCATATCAGGCCCGAGAATATCAAGAAGGGACCATTGAATAATGCTTTGGATGTATTGAGTGGTCAGTCTGCCGGTGTGAACGTCACCACTAATGGGACTGACAGGCTCGCTATGCTGAATAGTATCCGTGTGCGTGGTACCACATCCATTATGGGTGGCAATGACCCGTTAGTAATTATTGACGGAGTGACATCTGACATCGCTACGCTATCTACCATATATCCCGCAGACATCGAGAGTTTCACTATTTTGAAGAATGCTACCGAAACGGCAATGTACGGTTCCCGTGGTGCTTCAGGTGTAATTGAGATTAAGACCAAGAAAGGAACGGGGCGAGGTTTCGAAATATCATATGATGGCAACTACGGATTCGAGTCAATGTATAAACATCTGCAAATGCTCAACGGCCCGGAGTATATAGCTACAGCAGAGGCACTTGGATTAGATTACAATAATGGTGGCTACAACACCAATTTTCACGATGTAATTACTCGTACGGGCTTGATACATCAGCATCACTTGGCTTTTAGCGGTGGTTCGGAAAACTCAAACTATCGAGCATCGTTCGGTTTTATGGATCATAATACAATTGTCAAAGTTAACGATTACCGAAATTTAGTGGTAAAACTTGATGCTACACAAAAGGCTTTCGATGGTCGCTTAGTTGGCGATTTTGGTGTATATGGCTACTCGTCAAAGATACACGACATTTTCGATACACGAATGCTGTTTTACTCGGCAGCTGCACAGAATCCTACATATCCAGCAGGAACTGATGTTAATGGCAACTGGGTGAAGAACTCGGCTGCATCACACATCAACCACCCCGGAGCACTCCTCTATGAGAAAAATGACTCCGAAGAACGGAATTTCAATACACATTTGGGGCTGAAATTTAATATCCTTGACAATTTGATATTGTCGGCTTTCGGCTCTTATTCATATTCATCTACGGGAAATGCTCAATTTTGTCCTACATGGGTGTGGGCGCAAGGCAATGTTTATCGTGGAGAGTTCAAGGGTGAAGACTACTTTACAAATGTGTCCCTCTCATATAACAATGCTTGGGGAGACTCACACCTTGATGCTGTTGTTGGCGCAGAATATCTTAAACAGGTAAGGACTGGTTTATGGGTGCAGGCAAAAGGAATAACAACAAATGATTTCTCCTATAATAACATCGGAGCAACATCATCGCGTCCTTTCGGTGGTACGAGCAGTAGCTATGAAGACCCGTCACTTGCTTCAATAATGGGTAGTGTCACATATAGTTACAAGGATAGATATTCTATTGCGGCAGCACTCCGTGGAGATGGCTCTTCAAT
>URCM01000001.1 GCA_900546355.1 uncultured Bacteroides sp. | reverse complement strand
AACGGTAGCCATAGTGGCCGTAGTAGCCATAATAGTGATAACCGTAGCGGTGGCGGTAGTCGGCACCGTTGAGCACCAACGCCATGTTGTGCAGCTTTTGTTCCTGGTAGATTTGTTCGATGTCGGGCAGCTGGCGGCGGTCCAGTTTGCCGGCACGCGCCACGAATACCGTAAGGTCGGCTATGCGGTTGGCTATCGTAGCATCGGCTATGATGCCTATCGGCACACTGTCTACCACGATATAGTCGTATCGCTTGCGCAGTTCGGCTATCAGCTGGTCCAGCCGCTCGTCCATCAGCAGTTCCGCAGGATTGGGGGCGACATTGCCGGCGGCTATGATGTCAAACTTCTCCTGATGCTGGATGATATCGTCGGCAGTAAGGCTTGCGTCTGCCAGGTAATTGGTCATGCCCCGCTTCTGCAGGCGGTAGATATGGCTCAGCGTACCCCTACGGATGTCGAGGTCGATAAGGATGACCCGCTTCTTGGCTTGCACGAAGCTCATGGCAAGGTTGCCCGATATGAAGGTCTTCCCGGCTCCTTCGTTGAGCGAAGTGAAGGTAATGACCTGCATGGGCCGGCCGTGGCGCGCCATAAACTGCATATTGGTGCGCAGGATGCGGAACGCCTCTGCCACGATGTCGCCCTCGCTCCCGTATACGGCGGGCACCCTGCGGGGCTTGCCTTTCTTTCCGCCTTCACGGTCTAAGGGTATTTCGCCCAAATAGGGCACGGTGAGTACCCCTTCGAGGTCTTTACGGCTCCGCACGCGGGTATCCATAAAAAGAATGCCCAGACACCACAAAGCGGGCATCGCCACCCCTGCCAGTATGCCTAAGAGCAAGATGCGGTTGCGCCGGGGAGCAATGGGGAACCCGGTCGCTTCGGCACTATCGATGATTCGGGCGTTATTGTCTGCCATGGCTTGCGAAAGGGCATTCTCCTCGCGGCGGTTCAGCAAGAAGAGGTAAAGCGACTCCTTGATTTTCTGCTGCCGCTCGATGGAAAGCATCTGCCGCTCCTTGGTAGGGATGGCAGCCACCCGTCCTTGTGCCCGCTGCTCACGGCTTTGCGCGTCGGTGCGCTTCACCTCGATGCTTACGATGAGATTGTCTACGGCACGGATGATGTTCTGCTTGGTGGCACGCAACAGGTTGTTCAGCTCTTCCACCACAGGATTGCTCTCGCTGCTTTCGCCTGCCAGCTTATCGCGCTGCAGCTTGGCGGTATTGTAGCGTGCTATCTGGTTTTCGATATTCATGTCGCTGATGCCCGTATTGGCAGGAATCAGTTCGGTATCGTTTTTAGGGTCGGTGAGATATTCCTTGATGTAACCAGCAAGCCGCAGTTGGGTTTCCAGTTCAAACGCGTCGGTGTTGTATTTCTGCGACTCGTTCATATACATATTGGCGGAAGTCTCGATATCGACCACCTGGTTCACCCGCTTGAAGGTTTCGAGGTCGGTCTCCACGTCGCCCAGCTCTTGGCCGATGATGACAAGCCGCTCGTTGATGAAGTTGGCTGTATTGACCGCCACTTGGTTTTTGTCTTTCAGTGCGGCTTCGTTGTATACAGCTATCAGGGTGTTTACCACATCTTCGGCACGCTGAGGCGAACTGTCCTTGAGCGAAAGGGTAAGGATGGAGGCTTCGTCTTCTTCCTGCCGGATGCCTAACCCGCCTTGGTAGGCAGCGGCAACGGCATCGACGGGCGACTTGCGCACCTTGATGTCTACACCTTTCCAGCGCGGCGCAAAGAAGTTGGACGGGGTCACCACGATGCGGCTTCCCTCAATGGTGAGGGTGTCGTTCAGCTTCACTTCCCATGCCTGTTCTTCATCGGCTCCCTCGAAGCCGGACACAATGGCAGTCTCCTTATCTTTCAGCGTAAGGGTGAACGCCAACGCCTGGGCGGGAAGCGCGCCGGGGAAGCTCACAATGACAGGCGAACGGGTGTAAAGTTCGTTGTAGCGCAGCCCGTCTTTCACTTGGTAGCTCACGTCGGCATGAATGCGTTGCACCACGTCGCGCATCAGCCGCTTGGAGCGGAATTGCAAGATTTCGTTTGCCACATTCACCTTGTTTACCACATAGTCGTAGCGGTCCAGTCCGGCAGCCGTAGTGGTTTTGTTGGATGGGTCCTTGATGATGACGGTAGCCGAACTGAAATACGTGAAAGGCGTGCAGGCGTACCATAGCCATGCCATTCCTCCGCAAAGTGCCACCGAGAGAAGGAACCATTTCCATTTGGAAGCAAAGAATGCCAGCAGGTCTACCACGTTCAGTCCCTGCTCGTTGTTTTTACCGGTAGAAGTCATTCGGATAATTGATTGTTAATGGTTAATAGTGTTTTTTTATTTTATCGCCCAGAAAATGGAGCAGATGGCTGAAGCCAGCGAAATCAGGATGGTAGCCACTTGCCAGCCACGGTCTTCTCCACTCTTGCGGCGGTACTTCGGCTCTACATAGACAATGTCGTGCTGCTGCAGGTAATAACACGGCGAATGGAAGATGGCTTCGCTGCCGATGTCGTGCATGAACATCTGGCGTTCACCATCTATCTCACGGATAACCATGATGCGGTCGGTCCTGGCTTGTGCAGTCAAGTCACCCGCCTTGGCTATCGCGTCGATCAAAGTCACCTGGTCGCCATCGGACGTAAAAGTGCCTGTCTGCCCTACCGCCCCTAACACGGTGTATTTAAAGTTGAGGAACTCGATAGATACCGTAGGGTCCTTGATGTAATTGCCCTCGATAATCCGGTCCTTGATCAGCTCAGTAGCGTTGCGCACGGTCAGCCCTTCCAAGTGCAGTTTGCCGAGGATGGGGAAATCGATGTTCCCGTCTACATCTACACGGTACCCTTTCTCCTGGCTGGCAGAGACACCTGCAGAAGCAATGTCGCCTTCGGCAGTAAGCCGCACACCTCCCCCTTGGTTGAAGGGCAACGCCAGTTCGGGCAGCTTGCTGTTTACCGTGATGGCAAGGCGGTCATCTTGATGGATAATGGCTTCGTATTTCTCTACGACCGGATAACGTGTATCGGCCTTCATGTCCCGCAGGTAAACAAAATGTTTGCGGGACGCACACGATGACAGCATCAAGGCTGCCATCAAGATAAGTAAGATTTGTCTGTTACGCATTATGTTTTTAAGTTTTTTGAGTTTTCGAGTTCATGATGAAAAAGCATTCCGCAACACGGCGGCTGCTTCTTTATCGGGCAAGCATTCCAAGATGCCTACGGGCACCTCCGTCACCACACTTGCCAAAGTGCGGCATAATGCATCATGCAAGATGCTGTCTTTCCGTATCACAGAACAGCCCGGCAAGACGGTGATAAAGGCTTCGTCGTCCCGACAAGCGGTGAAACGGTTGTAAGGAGCCTGACGAAGCAAGGCGATGCCACGCAACGGATAACCCGCATTACGGTAGCAAGGCGTCTTGCCGCTCCAAGGTGTACCATATATATAAGGTGTACCGCCGGCTTGCAGGCAGATGGTAGGATTGTCATCGTTCAGCAATTCGCAATGCGGAAAACCATGCGTCCATAAAGCGGCATGCGTGCTTTTGCCCGTCCCGCTCTTACCCATAAACAAATAGGCTTTCCCGTCTACTACCACCGACGAAGCGTGCACCGATATACCTGCGTGAAGCAAAACGGCCTGCGAATAGGCGATGCGCAACAACGAACTCAACGCTTCGCCCCGATAAGGGTCTTCCATATGTATGAAGGCAGTGAGCGTGGTAAAAGCAGCGTCGGCATCCATGCGATGCGTCACCCCTTGGGACATGGTTTGCAATTCCACCCGATACCCTGAAGCGGTTTTCAGCAGCCGGGTATATCCCATATCATTTACCGCAGTCTCCCATAAAGCAGTTTCGGCTACTTCGGGAAGCCTGCTTCCGGATAAAGTAAAATGAAACAGTTTCCTTCCTTCCGCTTCCATGCACCGGAACGGATGGAAAGAAGGCAACAGTGCGTCAATGCCTACCGTACGGGGAGCATCAACGGTAAACGTATATCGGGCTATGCGGTAGTCCACGTCGATAGTTAATAGTTAATAGTTAATAGTTAATAATGCGAATCAGGAGTTAAACGTAGTTATGTTTCACAGGAGTTATCACTTCGTTCAGGAGTTAAAGGCCAATAGCTTAACTTCTGAAAGCGGTGCAAAAGGTATTGGCATCTAACTCCCAGCCCGCACTGGCGGGCGATAACTACCTATAACTCCCTTTTAACTCCTGATTGGCATTAATAACGGCGGATATCATTATTAGAAAAACAGCTTCTTAATTATTCCCTGCTAAAGTTTCCTTTTACCAGGTTCAACAGTGTCCAATAAGCTTCGCCCGGCGCATAACGGAACGCGAAGCCGGCGTTGCGGAAGAAAGCCTGCAAGGTTTGCAGCTTACGCAATCTTGACATTGACGGAAGAGGAACAGCTTGTTGCCCGAAGTTGCCTTCACGCAACACCTTATTTGCCAACTTGTCCGGACTGACTTTGCGTCCGGAAGGCGGCAAACAGGCAGACGGAAGTGCCAAATAGCCTGAAAGGAAGCTATGGAGCAGGTTACTCCATTTCCAAATGCCCGCCATGGTGTATAACCTAGTGATTTCGCCGAAGTCCACAACGTGACACAAACGATAATAAGCACGTGCCATATCGCAAAACTGACGCAACCCGATGCCTCGCCCTAAAGCGTGTTTCAATAAATGCACATCCAGCAAAAGCAGGTTGACCGTAGGCGCAGGCACCTTTATTTCCACCTCTTCAGAAGCCGTCAAGCGAAACGAATGGTAGCCACACGTAGCCGCATATCCTTCTATAAAATCTTGCATATACGGATTATTGAGGTCGGTAAGATAGCGGTGGTGTTCCACTACGATTCCATTCCACAGATAGCACAAACTGCCATCGGGCTTTCTTTCGCCGCCTTTTACCAAAGCATCCGCCCGTTTCGCTTCTTCCTTGTCAGGAAAATAAAAATCAATGTCGCCACATATCCGGAGACAAGGATACTCGTAAAACTGAGCTACCCCTTGTCCTTTTTGCAAGACCGCTTGTATGCCGTTACGGCGGAACAGGGCATACAGATTTGCCAATACAACGTCCATCTTCTTGTTTTTGCGCTCGATGGCATCGGCTTCGGCCAGCCATCGCACCAAGATATCATCGGGAGGCAACAGGCAATCGGGCAAATGACAGATGCCCCGATACACAATGCCAGTCACGGTCTGCATACGTGCCATACGGAATACGCTCCACCACTCTCCGGCAAACAGCGGGAAAACCTCAAGGTTATCAGGCTCCTGTTCCCACAACCCTGCCTGCAGCAACGTAAACAAAGCTTCGGCTTCTCTGCTTATTGACACCACCCTGTCAATCCTTTTCTTCTAACAATCCGTAATTTCTCCATTCATCAAGCTGACGCTTTACATCGGCTTGTGCCCTATCGGGAGCCACATCGTATGTATCACATAGCCACCGTGCCAATTGTCCGGCAGTAAAGCCACCTTCGGCCATCCGTTGCCACAACCTTGCGGCCGTACGGTTCAAGGTGAACACATCGGTCATGTTCACCAAATCGTCACACACCTTTACGATGACGTAGCGGTTGCCTATCTGGCGTAATTCAAGTCCTTTCTTCGGTTGCATATTTTAATTAACAGTTTCTCGGATAAATCAGAATTTCTTTCCCGAAATAATGGAAACCGCCGTGAGGAAGATAATTTTGATGTCTACCCACAGCGAACGGTTGTTCAGGTAATAAAGGTCCATGCGCAAACGTTCCAACATCTTTTCCATCGTGTCGGTATAACCATTGTAAAGCGTAGCTGCGGAGAACAGCCCGGGGCGCAACTGATACAACAATTCGTAGTCGGGATTGATGGCAGAGATTTGCTTGACAAAGAACTCACGCTCGGGGCGCGGTCCTACAAAACTCATCTCTCCCCTCAATACGTTCCACAACTGTGGCAGTTCGTCTAAGTGATGCTCGCGCAAGAAACGGCCCACCTTGGTCAGCCGTTTGTCATTTTTCTTACAAAGCTGTGGCCTTCCGTCGGCTTCTGCCGTGACGGTCATGGAACGGAACTTCAGCAACGTAAAGATTTTGCCC
The DNA here is from genome assembly GCA_900546355.1 of uncultured Bacteroides sp. GTDB lineage: Bacteria > Bacteroidota > Bacteroidia > Bacteroidales > Bacteroidaceae > Phocaeicola. Next base: position 69,669 of record URCM01000001.1, on the reverse strand, counting down.
CGATAGCCCACACGAGCTTGCCGGAAGATAACCGGACCGCCGTCTTCCCGCTTTATCAGCATAGCGACAATCAAGAATACCGGCAAAAAGGCAAGCAGGCCAAGCAGGCTGCACACGATATCGAACAAGCGCTTGGTCATGCAAGAGACAGGTGACATTTTCACGTGACGTCCCGTACTTTCTTTGGTTGCGTTCTCGTTTGAAAAAAAAGGTATGACTTTCATGTTTGTAAGTTTTGAAGTTTATAAGTTTTTGAGTTTCTCAGAAGCTGTTTTGAATTTATCGCCCAAAGCACACACGAAAACGGATACATCAAGCCAAGAAAAACTTTTTGGAGAAATTCAAAACAGCTTCTCAATTCATCTATTTATCAAATTCTCGTATAGGCCTATGCATTCCCGTATCATCCGCCGTTTGGTGAACAGGCACTCGTACCGCTTTCTCGCCCCCTCGGAATAAGCTTGGTAGGTAGGCTCGTCGCGGGTAATTTCCCGGATGGCTTCTGCCAATGCGCGCGGGTTTCCCGGTTCTACATTCAAGCCCGATACGCCATGCGCATTGACCCATGGCACTCCCGACTGTGGGATATTGGTCGCTACAACCGGTTTACCACACGACATGGCTTCGGCTTGTACGATGCCGAACGCTTCGGTCTTCATCACACTACTGAGGCAAAACACGCTGCATGCACCGTAATAAGAAGCAAGGTCGTCATCGGGAATACGCCCTAGCAACTTCACTTTGTCTTGCAGCCCCAACCGTCCTATCTGTGCTTGCAGCTCATCACGCAACGCACCGGTCCCGCCTATCAAGACGATGTAACTGTCGTCCAAATAGCGTGCGGCTTCTACCAAGTGATTGTAACCTTTGTATGCCACCAGCCTTCCTAACGTAAAGACTATTTTCCGCCGATGGTATTTTTCACGGATCACTTCGGCAAACGCAGGACGAGGTCTCATGGCTTCTACCCCAATGGGCAGACACACCGTCTTGCCGTGTACCGCCTGCAGGTAGGGTGACTGTTCCAAATAAACCGGGCTGGTAGCTATCACCAAATCTGCACGCCTCAACATCCAGTCTTGCAGCGGCTTGTATAGCCTCAGCAAATATTTTTGCTTTTGGATATCGCTGTGCCAATGCACTACCACCTTCCCTTTGTAGCCCGATGCCCATAAGGCAAGGCAAGCCATCGGGTCAGGATGATGGATATGCAGGATGTCATACGCACCACACTCTTCACGCAACCGGGTAAGCATCGTCGGCGCAATCATGGTAGCTGCATATTCGAACCATGTATGGCAAGTAAACAAATGTGCGTACGGGTTAATGTCGCGCGTCTGTCCCGTTCCCGAAACAGTGGCACACATCATGTCGCACCGGATACCTTGTTCTGAAATGCCGGTCATCAGGTCGTAAGCCACTTTTTCCACTCCCCCTTTTACCGGATAGAATTTGCCTAACTGTAATATTTTCATACGAATAAATAAATATGAATGTCCGTATTTTACCAATAAGGAGTTAGAAGGAGTTATTTGAGGGAGTTAAAAGGAGTTAGAAGCCAATACTATTGTCCTTTAACTCCTGCCGAAGGCATAACTCCTTCTAACTTCTTTTATCTGCTGGCATTTTGCGGATATTCATTTAAATAAAATTAGTCTTTGTTCCGATGCCGTTCTGCCAGCTCGGGATAATTGCGACGGATGTAACCGCTCAAGCTATTGTACACCAACCCGAGTTGCCGGGCTATCGACTTCAGCGTATCTGGAGTTGTAGCGTACAGGCGGACAGCTTCGGCATATTTTTCCTGGCTTATCCGTGACACAAGCTTTCCTTTTTCGTTGACAACCATACCTTGGCTTTGGGCAAGCAGAGGCTCATGTTTACACAAATACTCACGGAACACTTCGGGATGAAGGCCGAATTCGGCTGCTACCTGTGCCACAGGACGTGGATGGAGCTTCAGGCTCTCGATGGCTGTTTCATATTTAGCCGCCACGCTCTTTACCCGGATACGTACTTTCCGCAAGTCGGCAACCTCTGCCTCACCATTGGTTACTCCTAAACGCTCCAGCACTAAGTCCTTATGCCAAGAATGCAAGTAAAAACGGAATCCTTCGGCAGGCACCCCTGTGCGTGCCACAATCTCTTTCATGGTCAATGCCGTATCCCGATAAAGTGCCAAGGCTTCGGCATACTTCTCCTCCGTTCCGGCTGCAGGCCGATGCCTTTGCCCGTTGCCTAACAATCCGCCACGCTTCTTTTTCGATTCACGTTGCGCTTGTTTCAGTTTCTGCTTCCGTTCCTTCAATATCTCTTTGTGGTAGAAGCGCAAGTGCTGACTGAGTCCGCTTGCAGACACCTGATACCGCTCAGCCACTTCGGGTATCGTCAATTCGGTAGTGCGATACAGTTCTACCGCTTCCGCATATTGAGCGATGCATGCCCGACGCGCCCCCCTTGGCAAATTATCGTTGATGCCCAACCTGCGGCGCACTTTCTCCCTCCACTCTAACATATCAGGATAATGAATCCGCATAAAGTTTGTCAATGCCGTCACGTTTACTCCGAACTTCCTTGCTAACTGCGACATATTCAAGTCAATGTATTTCATTAAGTCGCAAGCCTCTATCACGTCTTTATATTTCGCATGCGCATTTACGTTCTGTTTCCCTCCTTCGAAGATTTTAATGGCATGCAAGTCTTGTCCCTCTGGAGCGGGTATGTTATGGCGGCGCAATACCAACTCCCTCCAATGACGGCGTAAGTAAGCCCCCAATGCACAGACGGTGAAACCACATTTCTTCGCTATTGCGTCCATGGTCATATCGGTTTCCGCATACAGCCGCACCGCCTCCTCATATTTGCAGTGCATGTCATACCGCTTCTTCAGATTCGCTTTCTGCTTAGGAGTAAGCAAATCCAGCCGGGTCATGTTTGGTTTGTTTAACATGATGTAGTATAAGTAAGAATATAGATACGATTTGTCAGAATACGGATGATGCTTCGCCACACAACAACTTAAACAGTTCTTCCCACGTGCGGGTTACCGGCTGCGGTATATCGGTTTCGGGGAGGGCTTTTAAAAACGAGGTGTCACCCTCTACCAACCGTTTCATTTGTTCTTTCAGTTCTTCGGGCTTTTCCGGATTGAAAAAGGCAGTCCGTCCGCTACCTGCAGCCGTCTCGTGAGCGTATGGCAGGTCGGCAAGCAACATCGGTTTGCCATACGCTGCAAACTCACTGATAGGAAGCCCCCATGTTTCTACCCGTGAAGGGAAAATCAAGCAATCGGTTTGTGCGTACGTGTCATACAACCTTTCTTTGCTCATGAATCCGGCAAAGTCAATCGAGCGGACATTTCCCCATCGCTTGTAAAGCCAACGGGCATAGCGGTTCTCTGTCCCGCTGATTGTTAATATTACCTTAAATTTATCCGTACCGATTTCTTTTTCCAATAACTTGGCAGCACGGCATACGGTTTCGAAGTTCTTATGTATATCTCCATAAGAAGCAAATAAGAAATGGTATGCAGAGTGTTGTTTTTGGAAAGTCTCCGAAGAGCAATAGGTTGAAGCGGAAGCAGGCAAAGTAACAATTATCTGTTTCGGATTAAGCCGGAACATTCTTAAAAACGCTTCCCTAATCCATTCCTGCTGCACTAATATCCATTGGTTTTTATGGATATTAATCCGATAAATATATTTCGAGAACCATGCAAAGCATACGATTTTATAATTCAAAAACAATTCCCGCCATTTCCATTGATAGAAAGGAAATGGGTTATGACAATAAACGGCACGTTTTTGCGCCTTCACATTGGGTGTGCTGTCATGTAATGAAAACCAAAGGTAAACAGGAGAAAGTTGTTTCGATATTCTATACATCGTAACATATTCGCACCATAGCCGTAAAAGCCAATTACGTATGGTCCAAGGCATTTCAATGTACTCGATGCCCGGATAGAATGCCAATTCTTTCTTATGCACCAAAGCCACTATCCGGTAATCTCCGGTTTGCGCCAGTGTAGAGAGATACTCCAAACAATTGCGCAAAATTGTCAATGTACCGCCCTTCCGCAGATTGACGGCAGAAACAACAATCGTTTTCTTCATTATCCTTTCAATGAATCAAAAAGCGCTGTCCATTTTGCCATAACCGCATCTTCAGCGTAACGCAGCGATGCTTCCTTGGCCTTCCTGCCCATTTGTTTGCGCAGGTTTTTGTCCTTCATAACTTTGACAAGCTGCCGGGCAAGCCCCTCTATATCGTTTTCCTCCACCAAGAAACCCGTTTCGCCGTTGGCCACAATGTCTTTCGGACCGCATTTGCAAGCGAAAGACACAATGGGCAACCCGAAAGCTTGTGCTTCGAGCAGCACCATCGGCAAACCTTCGTAACGGGAAGACATAACTAATACGGAAGCATCCAAATAAACTTTGTCAATGGATTTAGTAGGACTGACCAATGTCACTTGCCCGTCCAAATGGTAAGCATGGATAAGATCCTGCAGCTTGTCACGTTCCTCACCGTTACCGATGATGTCCAACTTCCAGCCGGGAAACCCAGGCGACAAGATATTCCATGCCTCTATCAAGCGTTCGAAACCTTTTTGATACGTATACCGTCCGATGGCAATGACCTTCTTGTTTTCCAATGCCGCGGCTTGACTGGTGGCGAACGTATTGGCGTTAGGTATCACGGTGATGTTAGGCAAATTTCCCCAATATCCTTTGTCTTCTTCTGTAAGCACAACGAACTTATCAAACCGCCTTACGGTTTTCTCGTCTTGTCTGCTACGCCAAAGGTCGGCAAGCCGCCACAACCCTTTGCGGTTGTATTGCAACCGTTTGAATTTCGAGAAATGGATTTCCAACACTTTCTTGCTCCCGTCGTTAATGCGGGTAATAAACCCGGCATCGTTGCAGAACATAGATACCGTAATGTCCGGCTTCTCTCGCTTCAGTATAGCGGCGAGCCGTTTTTGGTGCCTGTATTGTTTCAGCGGATAGTGCAGCAATTTATTGGCAAACGATTTCCCGTTATTCTCTTCGTAATTGATACCCAAATCGATGCATCGTATCTGTTCTGCCAGTGGAAAGAACGGCGGCAACCCCTGCTGGTCGGTCGTGACGATTACCACCTCATAACCGTGCCCCGTCAGATAATTCGCTTTATTGGCAAGCACACGTTCCATCCCGCCCGAATGGCAAGTCCCCGCTATGCAATAAATGATTTTCATAGTACAAATGAATAGATAAGTAAGAATACAGAATTAACTTATACTATGGCACACAGATAACACTGATTTAACAGATGACCACAGATATATTATTTTAAAAATAATCTGTGTAAATCAGTCTCATCTGTGTTATCTGTGTGCTATAAGATAATTTTGATTATTCACTATTAACTAATCCACGATTTTCCAGTCCTCGATAGTTCCTTTTTCGCTATCGAAGTTGATGCCTACTTTCACTACCGGCAGTCCGCACAAGGCAAAGCGTTCCGCGTAATTCTTCAGGTTAATCTGCTCCACCGCCCGGTCTGCACTCTTATCCAGTTTCAACTCTATCAGGTACAGCCTTGTTGCCGTGCGCATCACCACGTCCACCCTGCCGCGGGGTGTACGCACCTCCACGTCCACTTCATAGCTCATCATGCTGAATATAACGTACAGCAACTGCTGGTAATGCCCTTCGTAGTTCGTATGGTTACAATAAGGAACGGTAGACAAAAACGTCTGCAACAGCCGCAACGCATCGTCCATCCTCCCCTCGCTGACGGCAACAGACATCTTCACGATGGTTACCCTGCCCTGCTGGGATTTCCGCTGTACATAGTTGGGCAGCAAGCTGCTCATCAAGCCTGTACGTACTTCCTTGTTCGGTATACCCAACCGGTATATGCCTCCATACGGATAGCCTTCCTTTATGGTGATGTAACCGCTTTGGTAAAGCAGCGGCGTAATGTTTTCCATGCGTTCGGTAGGGGCGTCAAAGTCTTCCGCTACGGCTTCTATCCCTTCTATTTCAGAAGGCTGTACATCAAACTTCCGCAGCATCTCTATCAAGTAGGTAGGCGTCCCGCTGCCGAACCAGTACGATTCCAGCATCCCGTCGCTGAATGCGTTAAGCAGGCTGAACGGATTGTACACGTCTGCAGAGGGCCATGTAAAGTGATAGCCGTCGTAATTCTCCTTTAACGCCTCCAACGCCTTCTCCGCACTTGTCCCCAACTTACCGGCAAACAAGGCGATGTCCGGTGCCATCTGCGTCTCTATTTCCTCCTGCGTGATGCCGCAAACGGCACCGTATTCGGGAAGCATGCTGATGTTCTTGATGTTGTTCAGTTCGCTGAATATGCTCAGCTGCGAAAACTTCGTGATGCCGGTCAGGAACACATAGCGCAGGTAAGGGTCGCAAGCCTTCAGCGGGCTGTAGAAGTTGCGCATCACATTGCGGAGCGCAGGCAAGTTCTCCTCCTCGTGCACCACATCCAGCAGCGGTGCGTCGTATTCGTCTATCAGCACCACCACCTCCTTGCCCGTCTGGCGGTATGCCCGTCTGATTAACCCATCCAAACGCTGATTGATTCCCTTCTCGTCCTCTTTACGCCCGTATACCGCTTCATACCGCGACAATTTAAGGGATAGCTCACTCTCCAAGCTTTCCTTACTCATGTTTTTGGCTGTACTCATATCGAAGTGCAGCACCGGATATTCCGTCCATTCCGTCTCTAACTTCTCTATCGCAAGCCCGGCGAACAAATCCTTCCGCCCTTCGAAATAAGCGTGAAGCGTGCTTGTCAGCAAAGACTTGCCGAACCGCCTGGGACGGCTCAGGAACATATACAGAGAATTAGTATGCGTCATCCGGTAAACGTATTCCGTCTTGTCGATATACAGATAACCCTCTTCCCGGATCTTTGAGAAAGTCTGTATGCCTATCGGGTATTTCCTTCTTGACGTGCTCATGATGATTCCTTATTTATACCTGTCGAAAGCAAAGATAAGAAAACTTTTTGATTTCCAATGACAAGCTCAATGGTTATTTCTTCGGAACGCAGAATTACAAACGTTTTACATTATATCACCGAAACATTCGTCAGTTCATCGGCAAAACGGTGCAAAGCATTTTCAATGCGTTCTTTTTGTTGCTTACGAGGTTTCGACCGACCGTGCATATAAGCCCACAGTTGTTTTTGATGAATGCCTGTCAATCTCTCTAGTCCAGCCAAAGAAAGCAATGTAGCGTAATTCAACAACAAACTTTGTGTATCATAATGCCACACTAATTGATAATCCCCTTTTATCTGCTCTGGCCATTGGTCTTCCGGAAGATTCTTTTTAATAAGTTCTATAACCTTTTCCACGTCTTTTTTGCATGCGTCAATCGTATCACCTGCAGCGTAGATTCCTTCACAATTCTCCGAATATGCACCGAAACTATCGGCACTGGCACAAATATTCATTATAATCTTTCCCATAATCCCTCCATTTACTGATATTGTAAGAAGAAACAATTCATTTCACTCCCATTCCCTTCGCAATCTTTCGTCTTAATGGCTCAGGTATTTCTTTAGCGCCATGATAAGGCACAGGTTCCGAAAGTCTCCCGTCTTTTCAATAAAAGTAATGGCTGCCTTCTGCATGGCTGAATTTCCATCCGGACGCTAAAATTTTACGATGAAACTCCTTGTATTTCATAATATACCTATTATTAGGTGTTTGCAATGCAAAGATAGAAATTTTTCTATGAACGGCAAAGAGATGATGGATAAATCTCAACTATATTACATAGCCAGCACAATTAAGTAAGCACTCAATTTAGGGCATCCCCCGTTGAAAGTGTACTAAGCAGTGCCCTAAATCGAGTTATGTTAAAAATTAGTTTTGAAAATTAACACTGGCTTGCAGCCAAAGCGATTCTTGCCGGAACCATATTCACATAGTCCCTGCACCCGTTAAAGATTTTTTTGAAAAAAGTCCCGATGAAATTCCAAACGGAACTGCCGTGAAGTTTCACCGTACTTATTACACTGTGATAAGTGGCTGCCATTTCCGCCCCGCCATCACTGCCGTAATGATACGAATTGTTCCGTTGGGTGGTCAGCTTGCGGATGGTCCGTTCGGCAAGATTGTTGTCTATCGGTAACATTTCGAAACGTTCTTCCGCAAGGAAAGTACGGAAACTGAATACCCGGACCATCCTCCGTTCGATAATCCGTCCGGGAACCTTTGTCAAATCGGAAGGATGTTCAACCGGTTCTCCAACCACCCCCATCGTTTTATACCCGTCGGGACGGTTGGACAAGTCACGTTCTTTCTTAGCGTCTTCTTTTGTATCACGGGATTGACTGCCGTCAACCGAGTCCGTACGAAGGGTACCGTCAGTACCGTCATAATCCTCCTTTTCCCTTTCCCGGTCCGGATCCGGATTTTCAGGTTTATCATCCGATGTCTTCTTCCTTACTTTCTGACGCCTGTCACCAAAACGCTCCTGATTGGCGTAATCGAGCTTTTCCTGAAGGGATTTTACTTTGCGTTCAGCGGATTGGCGGAGTTTGCGTTCCTCGGACAATTGACTTATCAAATCGGACTGACGGGATTTCAATTCTGCCATCTCTGCCGCTTGTGCAGATTGAAAGGATGCCAACTGCTCTTCCAAAGCCTTTTGTCTAGCCATGAAATCCTCCAGGACAAGTTGCATTGCTTTCTCCGTCAGGCGCAAATCCTGATTCTGCCCGGCAAGGTACTGGATGTACCGGTCTTTCTGATCCTCTGACATACCTTCGCTATAATTTACAGGGTTCCGTGAGTAGGTCTCCCTACCCGGCAGTTCCCTTTTCGTTTCAATGACATGTTGCAGATCGATCATCCTTAAACCTTTGATTTATAGGCATAAAGATACAAAAAAAATCTCAAACCTGCAAGCAAATATCCTATTTAATTATCTGACTTTTAATATTTTAACCACAGGACTCTCAAGTATCAGAACCACGTCTTTCCAGTCAATCCGATAGAGGGTGTCCGCCCCATTCCGTTCCACTTTCATGAACTGATAGCCTGCGACAAACTTCTTTTCGAACAGGCTGTAAGAGCGGTTATCGAAGGAAAACATACGGACGATTCTACGGTTGCGGGACATGACGATAAACACATCCCCGTCATTAGGTTCACGGTGAAGCCGCTCACGGATGATGGACAACACACGGCTGTGCTTGCAGCGCATGTCGGTAAAGTCACGCACATAATAAAAATGATTAAGGCCCGGAATGTTCAGCATAGACCCTCCAGCTTCTCTATCATCCGGACCAAATCCTGATAGCTTAAATTCTTTTGGGACAGATGTAAGCCGTTACTTATACGGATGTCAACCCAAATACGTACGGACTTGTCTTTAGTTTGGGATACATTATGAAACTGGCCGTTCGGTTCTGTTTCCGTCTCACCACCTCCTTCAACAGGAATCCCATCCACTTTGACTTCAACTATTTTTTTACGCGTATCCTTATACCATTTCTGAAAGATGTTATAAGGAACTTTGTGCTTTAAACAAAACGACTGGAGAGACTCTCCATGAGGCAAAGCCTCGGTCTGGTACTGAAAGTAAAACCTTTCAAGATCTTCACTGCTATACATGATTTTTTAAATTTTGATTTGCAGCGAAGGTAGGGATTTATATCAATAGCCATTTTTTGACTGCTTACGAATAATCTATTTTAATAAAAAACAATTCCTGTACCCTTTACGAAAGGCATTTTATCATAGACTTGATAAACTTTATATACGTTATTTTCATAAACGATATTACTTTCATTAACTTGTCGTTCCGGGAAAGGGAAATTACACCCTAAAATTTCTAAATTCCGAGTTTGTACAATGCGTTTCGGTACTTTTTCTTTATTTACAATAATACTCCATGCTCCTTCAGCATTATTTTGAAAATAATTTTCGGTAGTGTCGGCAAGGTTTTCACAACAAACAGGTAATATCTTAAATGTTTTTTGAGTATCGTTCTTTAAATAGTGAAAATATCTATCCATTGTCCCGATGACATACGGCGTAAATACATCCGAAGGATAGGTTTCATAGAAAGTGACATTGTCTCTGCTTAAGTTATAAAAAACTGTACCATCCTCACTCTTTGTATATTCAGCATAAAAATAATGGTACAATGTATTTTCCTTTTGCAAAAAAGTGTTGTTTGCTCCTATTTTATAGATGCAACTTATAGCTAATATACAGATAATGTAGTTTAATGCAATACTTTTTTCATTGTATTTCTTCCAATATTTTATTAATAGAATAATGGATATCAATTCTATCCCAAACAATTGACGATTTCCTATCACTCCTATTAATAAATTAAACAATAATAAAGTAATAAAAGCATGAATATAAAAAGATTCGGATTGATATAATTCTTTCCATGTCACTTTTTTGAATATTTTCAAATACCCTACATATATGATTAATAAATAAGTTACTCTTAAGTAAAAACATAATTTAATCAGACTATATACACCTGGCGATAAAAAATCCATTTGACCATTTACGTCATTAACCCGTGCGATAGTGGCAGGCGATAAGCACAATAACGCCGCTCCTATACCAAAACAGAAAAACATTATCCACTGATTGAATGTTAATGATTGTTTGTTTTGCCATGCATAAATAATCAAAGAAACAGATATTCCTACAACAATAGATTCATTACTCCATCCAGCTATAATGCTAAATGGTACAAGAGCGAATGAAATGATTTTAGAATATGGTTTACTGAAACGAAAGAACAACAGCAAATACCCTGTCACTAATAAAAACATCCAAATATAATTAATTTGACAACTAGGCGTAAACTTCGTCTCGAAACCCAAGAAAGCCAATAGACAAATAGCTATAAATATTTTACTGTTACTATTTTCACAAATACGTGCAATAAAAAATAGGAGCATGATATATACCATCCCATTTAAAATAGAAAATAAAGGTTGCCCTATTAAAGCCACATTTACTTGCACTAAAAATTGTCCAATATAACGACCATTTGCAATAAAGTAATGAACAATTTGCGATGTAAAAACATCAAAAATCGAATGAATAGGTTCTTGTGTTCCAAAATGAAATCTATATGTAATATCATCACCTATCCATAGTGCATGGTAAGATAAAAAAACTACTACCCCTAAAAATACGAAGGATACAATATTGGTAATTAAATGAGAATTAATGTTTTTATGATTCATATTCATTATTTGTTTTTTGAGTTTTTTCTTTATCTATCATTAATAAGATAGCAAATGTTGAAAATACGTCTGTTGATACTTTAAACCAAACAATATAATTAACTATTAAAAGTAGTATAAACATATCTTTTTGATTAGGGAAACGATTCTGACAAATTTGTGATGCCTTATGAAATAATCCTGTAAATACAATAAGCCCGATTAATCCAAAATAAAAGATAAACCGTAAATAACCTACATCGGTTCCCATATAGAAACCTTTAATAATTTTTCCAGTAAAATACGGATCAACATCAGCAGGATTACTTAAATAACCGTCTCCAATAATCCAAGTCTTAATGTTATCGGGAAATACATACATAAACTTCAATGTATTATTAGATGACACATTCCATTTTCCTTCTTCCGCCAAACTGAAAAAACCTTCAAAGGCAAAACGAAAATCATGACGGAATTTTAAATCGACTTGGTATAAATAAGCTGATACAAAAACAGCTATCATCAAAAGTATCCCGAAATACATCCATAATCGGATGTGTTCGTTGACCTTTATATGCAACGTGTAAAGTCTTGTTTTATAAATCAGATAAGTCATTCCTAAAAAGACCCCTACTGTTGTTGTACGGGCAATCATATTCCCTACAATACTAATCCAAATAAAAGCCATTAAGTAAAAAAACGTATATTTACGGGATTCCGTTTCACTTAAAGTCGCTAAAATAACAGCAATAATAACTAATACACAAGAAAAACGAATACCACTTACGTCTAACGCTGCACCTATACCATATAATCTATTGGTTCGTTCCATAAATTCAGCCCCTTGTAAAAAATAGGTATCGATTACTTGTTTTACTTCTGGAATTCCATCTATTAGTAAAGCTAAGAGACATTGCAAAACACATACACCCATAAGGTAAGTTCCCACTAAACGAACGGAAGTATATCCGTGTACCCATTGAATAGCTTTTACAACAGCGTAAGCAGCTCCTATCCAAACCCACATGGAAATGATATAAGAGCCATAAATATTATCAAACGTATTATTATAAATCATAGAGACTATAGCAATCAAAGAAACAGTTGCAGCCCAAATTGATAAAATAAAGGTGTCTTTGTTAAATGCTCCGATTCTTTTACAAGCTAACTGAATTAAATAAATGCATAATCCTACCGCAGCTAACAGCATTTTACTGTTAGTACCAGACATACCTACAGTTATAACTGGAAAGTAAAAACTACTAGTTAAAATAAGTATAAAAAAAACGGATACACATTTTAATATGCCTTTTTGCATAATCATCATATTCATGTAAAAGTTTTACCTATAAAGTATACCATATATGAATTGAATCACTAATTTATAGTACAACCACACATACCAAAATTGCCCTTTTGCCGCCATAAGTTGCAACAAGCGGCTTCGGTACGAAATCTGTTTGTTTTGCCATATATAACGATTAGCTTCCGGAAACCACTCTTTCCAGCGTTGATAAGAAGTTTTTTGGTCTGTAATCAAGAAAGGAAACTTAGCGTCCAACATAAAAAAAGCCAGTTCACGGTCCAATTGATTACCGAAACGTTGTTTTATAAACTGCAAGATTCGGCTGACATTGTACCGCAAATCGTCCAAATGTTGCCGCTTGTGAGGACTCCCTCCCATTTGTGTAAATGCTTGTGCGTTCAGCCGGACATAATGATAATACGCTTGGGGCAAATAACAAACCTTGTCCGCACAAGCAAAGAGTTGAATCATAGTCATATCTTCCCCCATGCCATGCCCTTCCGGAAATTTTATATGATTGCCTACATAAAGTTGTCGCTTCACCAATTTGTTCCACACGTTGTATTTCATTGCCCCGCTCAGCATACCTTTCAAGGCATCCATGGCTGTTTCATAAGTAGGCTGTTTCATGTAACGCTCGTTCTTCTCAAACGAAAGAAACCAGTCACACCACACAATGTCCGCCTCCTGTTCCTTAGCTGCCTTGTACATCTTTTCCAATCCATCCGCTTCCAAAAAATCATCGCTGTCACAATGAAATACATACTCGCCTTTTGCCACACTCAATCCGGTATTTCGGGCAGCGGGAAGACCTTTATTCTCGGCATGCTCCAATAAAATCACCTGTTCTTTCCGGCTGGGAAAGAAGCCCAATTGTTCTTGCAACAGTTCGACACTACGGTCGGGCGTAGCGTCATTCACAAATATAAATTCGACTCCTTCACTTAAGGATTGGTTGAATAAAGATTCAACGCAACGGACTATAAAGGACTCCACTTTATAAATGGGGATAATAACGGAAACAGATATCGGATTATTTCTCATACAGCAAACCTATCCTTATGAATTCTTCTTGCTATCCGCCAACACTTCGTTGAAAAGCTCCATCCATTGCTTCATAATCTTATCTTCTGAATAATCCGCAGAACGTTTATAAGCCATCGTCCCCATCTCTTTCCGCTTTTCCGGATGCCTGATTAAGTAAACGATTCTGTCTGCCAATTTTTCAATATCGTCATCTTCTACTAAATAACCATTTTCGCCATCGGTTATCAAGTCTTTTGGACCGCAAGGGCAATCAAAAGAAACGGCCGGCACTCCACAACTCATCGCTTCTAACAAAACCATACCAAATCCTTCATACCTGGAGGATAATACAAACAAAGAAGCGTCTAAATACTCCTCTTTCATATTACTTTTAAACCCATCCAAGAAAACACATCGATTTAAACCTAACTCATTTATTTGATTTTGCAAAGCTTCCCGACATCCACCGTCACCGATTATATGCAATGTCCACCCCTTAATTTCTTTGTTAATAATATCCCAAGCCTTTATTAAACGGTCAAATCCTTTTTCATACGAATAACGACCAACGGCTATTACTTTATTATTTTCCAATAAACTTGGTTGTTTGCATTGAAAAGTTTGAGCATTAGAGATTACTTCTATATTATTATACCCTTTCCAGTTTGCTTTATCTTCATTTGTCAATACCACCAAACGATCATACTTTTTCATAGCCTGCAATTTTTTCCACTCAAGATACCGGTCAAACACTCCTAATATTCCTTTCCTGTTCTTCCGTATTTTGAACATAAAATAAGTATAGTGAAATTCAACTATTTTCTTACTGCCATCTTTTATCTTAGGCAATAAATAAGTTTCATTTTCAAAAGTGGAAATAACAATATCAGCTTTCAGTTCTTCCAAATAATTTTTTTAATCGGACTTTATGGAAATTACTATTATGCAAATAACAATGTATTTTACTATAATAAGATGAATGAGGACGCAATGAGTAATTTATCTCCAAATCATGAAACTTTACTTTAGGATTTAAAGGGAATGCCAAAGGACGTTCCTTTTGATCAGTTGTAACAATGTGTACCTCATGTCCTTGCAAAACCAAATAATTAGCCTTATTGCTTATGACCCTTTCTATTCCCCCTTTATTAAAGAAACCAAACGTACAATATACTATTTTCATACAGTCGCCAATTATTGATGTTTTTTATACTTTGCAAATATGCTGCAAGTCAAACAGAATAGAATATATCCGTTTGTTGATACCATCTTATATAAATTAGGCATACGCTTTTCTTTAAATTGAAAATCGTTTTTATATGCCATCGCATCCATATAGGCAGCCTTAATCGCTTGTTTCATTTCTTTCCTTTCTTCCGTATTTAAGTCTTTTCCATCACTGTATAAACGTATTTGCAAGTGAATGATATGTCTGAAATAAAACTCTTTAATGATAGAAGCGGTATGATGAGTCAAATGATACTCGGGAATTAATGCAATCAGTTTGCGACAGGTATCCAAATACCCTAAATGACGGACTGAATATTTTTGAGTAATGCTGTTTTTATTACGTCTGTAATAATACGTGCCGTTGGAAAATACTACCTTTTTACAATTTAAGAATAACAAACGTTGTATGTATTCGTCGGCATTAATTCTATTATATGTAGCATTATTGTTTAAGGCAAACAGTCTGATCAATTCCGATTTCCACATATTTATACCATGCATACTCGCTCTGATAAGAGTGCGCGAAAAAGCTTCTTCCCCTTTCATTTCCATATCGGCATGAAAGTGAAAAGTTTGATTCCAATCCATAAAACTACCGTCTGTTTGCTCAACTTTCACATTGGGAACAATGGCATCCGCATGTGTTCGAAGGGCTGTCTCGGTTAAGCACTCCAATAAATCAGAACTATAGGTATCATCCGAATCCAATATAATCGCATAAGGAGTAGAAACAATCTCATAAGCCTTGGCTCTTGCCGCTGCCGGTCCCCCGTTCTTTTGACTTAAGACTTTAATTCGAGGGTCATTCAAAGCGTATTGCTGCAAAATTTCCAAAGAATTATCCGTTGAACCGTCGTTTACACATATCAAAAGCCAATTGCTATAAGTTTGGTTGATTAAGGAATCGATAGCGCGATGCAATGTCTTGGAGGCATTATAGACTGCCATAACAACCGTAACAATTGAATTATTGTTCATAACTACAGGATTTATAACATTTATATCATGACTTCACTTCTCGGTTTTCCGCATCACAGCATGCTTATTCTAAGAAATTTTTTCTTTCTTTATGTCCAGTATTGGCTAATATCCGTTTCACGATTGCCCGATAATAAGAATGAACCCTATTCCCTAAAGATAAGTTTTTACGGATTGTGCCTTCGTATGTCGTAGATATGATTGTTTGAAAATCTTTCCGGTTCTGGTCAGCAATATGCGGATATACCCCATACAGGTCTATCCCCTGTTTCCTTATATGATACCAATCGTCAGCTAAATATTTCCGTTCCATAGCAACTATTTTTTTTGCAGCGTTTTTATTAATCAAATAGGCTTGTGTACAAACAGCTTCACAAACAGTTGCTAAAACAATGCTCTCAAATTTTGTTTTTTGAATAAACCAATAATCACCGGAGAGAAGAACGATAGCAGGTTTTTCTGTATACAAGAATTTTTCCACTACAGAAAGTACTTTTTTTACGTTTGCCTCTTGCCACACCAAATCATCTTCTACAACTAAAGCTACCTTCTCATCGCTTTCTAATAATTCCTCACAACATTTCCGGTGCGACAATGCACATCCTATTTCCGTATTTCGCATGAACCTGCCATAAATCTGAAAAGTCCCCGTCTGATTCCAAATCGTTTTTATCTGTTCTTCGGAAAAGTTTTTTCCATTTACAGCTTCTATAAAACGAATATTCAAGAAATCTTCATAGGGTTTCAAGAGAGATTCCATGTATCGTTTCCGTTCTGTTGATTCTTTTAAATTAATTATATAAGTATTCATTTCATATCTTGTTGGGTGATAATGATATGTTTCATAATATCTTGATTGTTACTATTGAATTTTCGAGCAAACCAGCGGGCTGAATTTTGCATGTCGTTTATATCTTCACAAGTGAATGGCAATAATTCACCGTTCACCCATTTGATATATCTTTTACAACCTTCGAATTCATCGGTTAATGAATGCACACGTCTTCTAAAATCAGAATTCCAACATAAGGTCTGTATGAACAATTCATCCGGACAGTAAGTGTGATGAAAATATTTATGTATCTCTTTTTCATGCAACAACAAATACCCTGCAAAATCATGCGTCACGCTACACCATTGCGCGCCTTTTTTCACTTCCATCCGAATGCGTCGATATCCGATTATATCTTGCATTTTCACAAACAAACAACGTAAAGCCCGTTTCCAACAACAAGAAGTGTTAAATTCCCTTGCAAACAGAAAATAATGTTGGCTACGCCAACGAAGTTCTTTTTCCGTTACATTCTGTGCGAAACCGATAAATTCAGTTCCGGCGTGTGCGGCACAATAAGCGTGAATATAATCTTGCGACCGCAAAGGAAGGTCTACTCCAGATAACAAATGATAATAAGCATACGGGCCCTGTTTATACGCTTCTTTAAATAACGCGATTTCCACTTCCACCAAGCTAAAATCCCCCCATCGGGCATCCCTTCGGTTATCCAACAAAACCAATCGGCTTTTTTGAACGTACAACTCTCCCCCGTCAAACGGAGCTTTTTTATCTATATGCACATAAATATCGTTACGCTCGTCATCCAATGCCGAAATCAACAATTGCAGTATTTCCGGTTCATGATGAGCAATAATCAGATAAGCGTGTTTCATCGTCATTAATATGGATATTTCCCTTCTTCTATTAAAAGCTTTTTCAACTGCGCAATGTCTGCTTCGTTCATCTTATAACTCGCTTTATGCACTGTACTTAACTCAAGAGCGTCATGAAACGAGATAGACAAGAAATTATCCAATATCGTTTGTGTGGCATAATGCGGCAGACAGTCGTTTACGATTGGACAATTCAATTGAGGGTATTTCTCCATAAGTTCATTGAATAGAATTTGAAAAAAGAAATAATGCGGTAGAGACTGTTCTTTTAGCCAAAAATTATAAAGCATATCACATAAGCTCATAATGACCTGATTACCACGTTCGCTGTATATCAAGCTATTAAATACTTTCACTTTAAAACCTTTGTACCACCCCCAATAATGGACAAAATTTTTTTCCCAATTTATCTGATGCGTTTCTTTGTCATCCCGTTGAAACATAAAAAATCCCTGCGTGAAATATTTTTCGGGAAGCGGTCCGGTTAACAATAACGTTGCATCCAACCACACTCCACCATACGTTGACAATAAAACGCATCGAAGTAAATCTGAAAAATGAGCTTTCGAGAATGCCGTACGTTTTTGATAAATTTCTTCTGGAAAATCTACATAGTCTGCCAAATCAGAATCAGTAATCCTTACCAATTGATAATCTCCTTTATGACATTCCACTGATTTTAAACAAATGCGGACGATTTCAGGCATATCGTCAAATCCTTGTCCCCAATATTGCCAAATGATACGTTCATTCGCAAACTGTTTTTTAGGATGAATGGGGAAATGAACCAATTTGCCGGCATAATAATCGCCGATTAGCTTATCACATATCTTGCCAACCCGTTTCTGCTCACGCAGAATGAGTTGCTTGCGGACTTGTGTCCATAACTTATCGGGAACAAATTGTTTTATCTGCTTTTTAAAAGACATGACTATATATTTTAATGCATAAGATTCCTAATCTTTAATCTGCCCATATACAAAATAGCGCACCAACAACTTGATACGTTTCCACAAAGAAAATCTATCTTGCTCATTTGATTTTTTCACAAAAAAATCAAAATAGAATTTCTCATCAAAAAAAGGTGATTTCCGATAATACTCCCACCAAATATCAAAGTTTATGCAATATCCATTCCAAGGTTTGGAACCGTTGTAATGGAAATTGCAATTTTTATATAAGCGTCCAATCTTTATATTTGGACATATTGATTTTAAATATTCAGGAGTATTAATTAAAAAATGGAATGAACTGACCATCATATTGTAATAACAAGGAAGTGTGTAAATTTTTTCCTTACAAACAGTATTTAATATGTCTTGGTCTTGATAAATCCAATTTTGTGTACTTAACTTTTTAAAAGAATCAACCAATTTGTCTTTTAACAATAATTCATTGTTAAGCATAATGAAACCAGCACTGAAATAAAGTGAAGTCGGCAATCCGGTTACTTCCTTCACATGTTTTTTTTCTGAAAACATTATCCCCCAATCTTGGCAAGCAGCTAAATAAAATCCATCCAAATTTATTGCATACACTTCAGACAAATCCATTTGAAATATGATATCAACATCGGCATAAATTACTTTTTTGTACTCATGTATTAATTCCGGTATTAATAAACGATAATAAGTAGGCTGAGTAATACCTCTTATTTCCAAAGCATTATTAAATTCATTACCAATTGCTATATACCTCACTTGACAATGAGGAAAGTATTTGCACAGTTCATCCAATTTGTCTCTTCCGTCGAAATCTATTTGGGGGTGCAATATGAAAATATCATAAAATGTATCTTTATAAGCATTCATCAACAAAGATGATATGCTGACACATGCTGGCAAAATCAGATTGTTGTCAAAAGCAAATACAATGGGAATTTTATTCATAGCAAAATTTTGATTTTTCCAAAAATAAACTTATGAAATATGCTCAATGTCATACGCATATAGCCATAATGATGACATAGCAACCGAAAAGCATACCAATATCTTCTTTTTTGTGTTTGCATTCCTTTACGGCCTGTTTTGTCAAATCCTAATAATAAATACCGAGCCGACTCTTCTGACTTTTCCACCTCATAAATTGCAATTCTTTGATTAAGTGTCATTAAAACTTGCTTTTCTAAATCAGAGCCAGACCAAACACCACCTGAATGCTTTCTGTAAACTGCCATCACATCAGGCATACAATATCCTTTTCCGCTTTTTAACAGATGAAAGAATAACACATTATCTTGTGTAACTTTATACAATCTGAATTGTTTTAAGTCTAAAGCATCACGGCGATACATCACAGACTGCGTAAATGTGCAATAAGTTTTATCTTGTATCAGATAATCCAAATCATATATAATGCCTTGACCAGGAATTCCTTTTATCGCACGAATATATAAGTTTTTTTTTTGAAAATAAATGTCCACATTATGTGAGCACATCACATAATCAGGATGACTTTCCAAAAAATCCACTTGCTTCTGGAGCTTATACGGGTCTGTCCAATAATCGTCGCCTTCACAAAGAGCAATGTATTTGCCTTTAACTCGGGGGTATATATAAGTCAGACATATCTTAACACCTTTTGAATACTGATTTTCAGCTTGATATATCGGTTTAATGATATCAGGATAACGAATGGCATATTCTTGAATAATATCTTGTGTACCATCCGTTGATGCATCATCATGAATCAGTACTTCAAAAGAAAAAGATGTCTTTTGCATTACAAATCCATCCAAACATTGACGAATGAAAGGCGCATGATTATATGTCGTACAACATACACTTACAAGCGGGGAAATTTGTTCTTTTATCTCCTTTTCCATTTTCACCTTGTTTATTTTCTTCAATTGATTTATCAACAAGTCTGTGTCCACAACACTTCCTCAATATATCTTTTGGTAATAATTTGTTCCTTATAGATTACTGGGGATAGAATCGACTTGCCTTCGAAACAACGAATATGACTGGTCACCATGTCATAACCGACCATGCAAGTAAAAGCTACACCTGCTGAAAAACGTGGATTTATGTCAATTAAGAAAAAAAGATTGCTCTTTGAATCAAAAACAAATTCCATGTTTACACAACCACATACGTTTAATTTACTTCCAATATAAGATACGGTATCTGATAAAATTTGATCGTTCACGACACGGACTGTTGTACCCGCACCGTTCTTTGTTCTCAAAAGTTCTTCTCTAGGTACTGCAAAATCCATTCCTTTTTGATCTCTTACATAATCAACCGTAAATACCGTGCCATTAATCATCTGTTGAACAATATAATTCGATTGTCCGGATAGCATCATCAATTCATTTTCTGTGAAAATCTTAAACAAACCCTCGCTACTACGTCCGTTTACAGGCTTGGCAATCAATGGAAATGCTAGTCCAGAACAGTTTGACCAGTTCTCTAAGCGCACAGTTTTGGGGACATGTACCAAAACATCGTTCTCGAATAATTTGCAGAGACGCTCCTTGTTACGAGCAACGGCCAAACAGTCAGGGGGCTGTATAGACAAAACAATCCCTGCGCTATCAAATTCTTTCCTATATTTGTTCAACACATCAACCTCCAAGTCTGTTAAGGGGATGATATGATTTATTTTTTCTTTATAGGAGACATCTAGTAGGAAATCCACATAAGCCCGCTCTTCTATCGCATACGGTGCCTTATAAAAGGAGTCGCATATCCGACTCACAGCATGCCAACAACCCTCATATATATCGCAACCAACAATATAATGACCGGATTGTTTTAATTTTCTAATCACACAATCGGCTGAAAATGAGCCAATCGCAGTTACGATAAAGCGCATATTAAACAATATTATATTTAAATATAATCTTCTCTAGACCGTTTATTTTTTCCCTATACAGTTCTACAAAACCAATAGATTTATATAATGTAGCGGCTTGGGGGTTAACCGTATCTACATAAACATTAGACATTCCCTCTTGTTGACAGACTTTTATCATCTCTCGCACAAGCGTTTTGGCATATCCTTTTCCACGCTGTTCTTTCTTTGTGCTTAAAATGGAAACATAACCTTTCTTCTGTTTAAAATCGTTGCAGTAAAAACCAATTAAGGATAAAATATTTTCATTTTCCACCACGGCAAGCACATAGCCATTTTTCAATAACCGAGCAGCATATAAATGTATATCCACTTTCTGAGATAATGGAATTTCAAAGTCATTATCTATTTCCTGAAAATAATGATAAAGCGCCACTTCATCTAAATTAGATAGCTTGACAAATTTCATTTTCTTCTTATATCCAATAAATCTTTTTGCGATAACAAATTAATAGCACCCCCTGTGTTCCAAAAAACCACATTTTTACCGAAGTTCCCCTCTTTGGCTAAAATTGAACACATCCCATATAATGCCTTTCCTACATATATCGGATCAACAACAAGTCCTTCTTCAGAAACACATTCGCGAATGCTTGCAAGCAAATCGGGGCAAGTTTTTCCATATCCACCAGAAATAAACTGATCATAGAATTGTAAGTTTGAAAAATCATAATTAGTCCCAAGAAAACGATTAAGTTGTTCCATATTCTCTTTTAAGACAGGATATTCTTGTTCTTGATTTCTTGCTACTGATACGGCATGGACCACTGAATTTGGAAAAAACTTTTGCATTCCTGCACAAATTCCTGTTAAAGTTGTTCCTGTGCCACATGCTATAAATAAGTCATCTACTTTGTCAACTTGACGACTAAGTTCAGCTATAGCCTCATAATAAGCATAAAATCCTTGCAACGTTTTACCCCCTCCATAAACAAACTGTGTCAAGTTGCCAGACTTTTCTATTACTTGCTCTATTGTCTCCGGCACATCCTTTTTTGCACAAAACGTCAATTCACAGCCTGTAAGACATACGAGATAATGATTTAAAGATGTTTCATATTCCTCTGGATTGTCAGTATAAGAAATTAACTTCAGTTTAAGGCCATGTTCAGCACAAAGTAAGGCAATAGCTCTATTAAAGTTCGAGCATGGACCACCGGCTGTTATCACTGTCCTTATTCCATTATTCACCAAAGGATAAAGAATATATTGTAACATTCTAGCCTTACTTCCTCCCAATGCTGAGGGAAAAAGATCATCGCGTTTTACGTGTATATTCACGCCATATTTTTTTGAGAAATACTGTAGTTTCGTAACTGGCGTTGGATTAAAGGGAAAATGCTCCATTCTATATTTTAATTTTAAACAACAATCTCTCTCATCTGGCTCTATTAACTGTAGCCAAGGTCATGGAATATTCCATTATCTGTTTAATAGTTCTTTGAAAAAAGATCCACTTGAATAATCAAATATAGAACCTCCGGCCTGTATAGCATCCAATGACGAATGTGAGTTTATCTCTATAATTTTAATGCGATTGTCATTGGTAATGCAAAAATCGATTCCCAAATAAGACAATTGCGGCAGAGTGTCAGCAACAATCTTTGTAGCTTCAATCACCTTATCCCAATGAGGTATTTTTCCCTGAATTTTCATACCGTTATCAGGATGAACATCTATTTTCAAATTCTTGCATGATTCTTCAATAAAAATGTTACCTTCCTTATAGTTGCCATTATTTACGACAGCCAGCACCCCTCCTTGACAATAATTATCCACAAACTTCGACTTTTGGGTACCAATTTTCATATATGAAGAAATTTCAACTAATTCACCGTTTCTCTTACGTCCTATCACATATCTCAAGCTACCCACAGATTTATCGCAGAATTTCGCAAATTCAGCGTGTGGCAGCAGATATTCAGTTACCAAATAACCATCCATGTCGCTGATTCTATCATGAATTTCTTTTCTATTCAATTTATCACCATTTAGAAAATAGTTATTTCCATCATACTCTGCTTTGTAAAAACCTACGCCTCCTGCTGCCTTTATTAATTTAAAAGCCAACAAATTCTTTTCCTCCAACAGAGCCACAATTCCTTCAATGCCCCTGTCCTTAAATTTATCATCTACATCCATCAAAGGAACAATGCCGTGGTTCTCAAGCATGAAATAATAATCCGGCATATAGCATCCCGCCTCTGTTCCATTGAGGAGATATTTCAACGTCAACTTATCGTCTATCCAGAAACTGTATTTTCCATTAAACGGATGCAAGTAGCAATAATCACGTGTGGATAAATAATGTTTCCTATTGATGTCCGTTATCCCAAGGACTGACCAATCATTATAACTCCATCCCTTCAAATGGACAGAAGCAATTTTCAACAAAGACGTGTTCTTGTGCTTGTAATCTTCCCAATAGTAGTGAGCAAGCATCCACCCCCCCCTTACAGTTTTCATTCTATACCATTTATGCACAAACCAATGATAAATAAGTTTTCCAATAGAATTTCTCATATCACACTACCAACTTTATAATCCGTTCCACATCCTCATCCGTCAACCCGTAATACATCGGCAGACAAATCACCTGCTCAGCAATCTTGGTCGCTACAGGCAAATTATCCGGCGCAGCCGATTCCAGTCCCCGATAAGTGGAGAAAGTGCTTATCAGCGGATAGAAATAACGTCTGCCCAACACATTGTGTTCTTTCATCTTGAAATACAGTTCGTCGCGTGTCATGCCATATTGCTCCGCATCCACGAATATCGGGAAATAAGCATAGTTATGTTGTACTCCGGATATATCTTCCAAGCACCGGATGCCCGGAACATCCTTTAATGCCTTGCGGTATGCGTCCGCCACACGATGACGGGCTGCAATCGCCTCATCCACCTGCTTCAAATTAATCAGACCGTATGCTGCACGCACCTCGTCCATCTTGCTGTTGATTCCGGGAGCAACTACCGTAGTCTCACCGGCAAAGCCGAAGTTCTTCAAGTAATCAATGCGTTTCTTGGTCTGTTCATCGTGCATAATCAAGGCTCCTCCTTCAACGGTGTTATATACTTTCGTGGCATGAAAGCTTAATGTAGACATATCCCCCGCATTCAGGATGCTTTCTCCGTTCACTTTCACGCCAAAAGCATGCGCCGCATCATAGATGACTTTCAATCCGTATTTGTCCGCAATCTCTTGTATACGCTTCGTGTCGCAAGGCTGGCCGTACACATGCACCGGCATAATGGCGGTAGTACGCGGCGTGATGGCAGCCTCTATCTTATCGGGGTCGAGATTACAAGTCACCGGGTCAATGTCCACAAACACCGGCTTGATGCCGTTCCACCATAACGCGTGAGTGGTTGCTACAAAGCTGTAAGGCGTGGTAATCACTTCTCCCGTAATGCGCATTGCCTGCAAAGCGGTTATCAGCGGAAGCGTACCGTTGGTGAATAAGCTAACATAAGGAACGCCTAAATACCCGCACAAGGCTTTCTCCAGTTCCTGGTGGTAATGCCCGTTATTGGTTATCCACTTCCGTTTCCAAATGTCCTGCAGATAGACATTCAGTTCATCTAAGGATGGCATCAACGGCGATGTCACCGTAATCAGTTTTTCTTCCATTTGTATCTAATTGTTTCCTTTTTTCCGAACCAAAGAAATCACTTCATCCAATTCCTCAAACCGCATCAGAGATGCACCTGCTATATAGTAAACAGCACCCGATAGAACTCCGACTATCAACTGCCACCACAACGAATCGAACATCTGCACAATGCACCATACTCCGGCACCCATCACCAATGAATGAACAAGAATATGCAGCAAATCCTTCATCTGGGCCACATAGCCATAGCCTATCAATTTTTGCGTATAATAAGTATTGTAAATCAGACATAACAAAGATGAAACGACACTACCGTAACACATCGCCACAATACCCATGGGTACGGTAATGAAAAGAATCAGTACGCCTTGTATTTTCTTGATAATTTCCACTTTCAAAAAGAAATCGGAACGACCTTTCACTTGCAGCAGATTCAGGTTAATGGCATGAATGGGATACCACATCATGGAAAAGCAAACAATCTGTAACAGATAGATGCATCCTTCCCATTTGTCGGTCAATACCAACCGTATCAACGGGTCTGCCACTGCTGCCAAACCTATCATGGACGGAAAAATGACAAATGCAGATAACCGTAAAAAACGTTTGTATGCACCTGCCAAACGCTCCGGTTCGTTCTGTATGGAACTTAAAACCGGGAAAGTCACTCCTTGCAATACGCCGGTAATATTGGAAGAAGGGTATCGTGCTAAACTGCTGGCACGCGAGTACAATCCCAATGTAGCCGATGAAAAGAACTTACCTATTATCAGCGTGTACATATTATTGTAAATGGTATCCAACAAGGCAGAAGCCAATAACTTAGACCCGAACGAGAACATTTCCCGAAAAGACTGCCACGAAAAGGTCCGTTTCGGTATCCATCGTACCAAACACCATAACAAAACAGTACCCAATAAAGATGCAAAAACAGACTGGACAACTAATGCCCATACACCATAACCGTTATAAGCCATCCATAAGCCAATAGCCCCTGTTAGTAACGTGACGGAAACAGAAATTTTAGCCCTCGTCTTAAAATCAATAGCAATAGATAATTTTGCGTTTTGGACTCCTGATAAAGAAGAGAATATCAGTGTCAACGCTACCACGCGGGTGACATCTTCCAATAAAGGAATCTCGTAGAATGCAGCAATATAAGGAGCGGCAAACCATAAAATAAGATAGAAAAAGGCCGCTACAACGATATTAAAATAGAAAACCGTAGAAAAATCCGTATCTGTCCGGTCTATCTTACGAATTAAGGCTGTACCGAACCCGCTGTCAATAAACGTCTGCGAAACAGCAAGGAAAATGCCAAGCATTGCCACTACGCCATAATCGGATGGCAAAAGCTGGCGGGCAATCAGGATGCTAAATACGAATTGTATTCCTTGTGTGGAGAAACGGTCGATGCTGCTCCACATTACGCCTTTGACGGTTTTTTCTTTCAGGGATGACACGCTCAATGGATTTTTAACCCTTATGCTGAAACAACTTATATTGTAACTTCTGGCATCCGGCTTTAAAGATAAAAGCAACCAAAGTCACAAAAATAGCATAAATCAAAAAAATATAGATATTCCAAGAATATCCAAATTCTACCATTCTTCCCATGAACAAAGATTGTAATGAAGCATGGATTAAAAACATTTCATAAGTTACTCCGCCTAGCTTTAACCATATTTTATGCGAAAAGAAAGTATTCAGAAAGCTTCTGTTTTGCATTCCTGAAAATATAATAAATGGAATAATCAAGAATATGTATTTATCATAATTCTCACTCGCATCAAAAAGATAAAAAGTCAGTACAAATGCAATTACAGAAAGGCAATCTATACATTTAGAATTACGTAGCTTATTGTAACGGCTATGTACAAACGTACAAAGCAAAATCCCAATACCCATTTCTGCTATTCCACGCATAAACGGAATATAAAAGCAACCATGAATATCCCATACCTCTAATGTATCTCCTTGATTGCACAAATATGTCAATACCAACAAACAAATGATTGGTATAAACAAATGAGTACTTAAATCTCTATATTTATCTATTAAATAATAGAGTAATGCTCCTCCCCATATTAATACACAAAAATACCACATTGGATAATTGCATCCTTCGGTAAATACTCCTGTACTTTGAATTAATAAAGCTTCATAAATAAATTGGAATACTAAATCAATGGAAATCGGAATATTATTTAACAGTCTAGCTAATATTCCAAAATAAAGGAAAGTAAAGCATAACGCCACAAAATACTCCAAATAAGTCCTTTTCAACTTATCCACAGTATATTGAACGGCTGTTTTGGGCTTTCTCAAATAACTTTCCATCAGCAAATAACCGGAAAGAATAAAGAAAAACTCTACAATCAAATAGCCGTTTGAAAAGAAATTCGTTCCACCGTGCCAAGCCAGCAGCACGACCATGAAAACATAGCGGTAGAACTCTATGACGGGGGCTTTCCCGTTCATGGCTTTATCGGTTTTCGTACAAAAATTCATCGGTTAAAATTGTTAGGCGGGATATATAGTAGGACAAAATTGGTTTGCGGAAAATATTCCAATGGAATGCCATCTGAGACTGCGGAACCGGCCATCCGGAAGCACTGTTTTATGAAGGTACCTTCGTAGGCCGATGAAGGTATCTTCGTGAAGCGATGAAGACGTCTTCGATGGCATACGAAGGTACCTTCATTGGGGAAGGGTTCTTCGATTCCTCAATAGAACGGTTCGGAATCTGCTTCAGGCAGTCTGCCTTTTACGGGATCAGTCCGAAAAGACAGGTTACAGGCAGAATAAGGACAAGGACATTGGTTACTTGCCAAAGTATTATTGGATACTTTGCCCTTTATCATTGCTTACTTGACCATTTATTATTGCTTCCCGATTCTCTACATAGTCCATAACAATATTCGTATCGAGAAAAAGCTTCATCGTCTTCCGTATTTTTCCATCAAATATTCTTCTCTCACTTTTTCTCTTTCTTCATCAGTATGCGGCGGCACACAGCCAATCAGGTTTATCAAACTTTCCGGCAGGTTGTATTTTTGCCGATAATATTCACGTTTAACTTCAACCTGCTTCTCCCATTCAACAACGTTTGTATACGAACTTTGCTCTTTTACGATGGCTTGATTCTCCCCTAATTTTGCCTCTGCCTTACGCATCATGCTTTCCGAAAGCTGACTAATGATGTATAATCAGTCTTTATTAAACTATCCAAACGGGCGAGCAACTTCTTTACCGGATTGATAAGAGGCAACACATCTTCGCCATCGAAATCGAAGAAATCATTATAATCTCCTGTAATCCGATTCTGCAACAAACGGGAATATAAGCGTCCTTCTTCTTTTGTTAAAAGACCTTTGGAAACATAATTCAAGCCTAACTGACCTATCACGCCGTTATGAGTATGGGCTTTTATCCCCGCACTAATCAGCAATGCGGAAGCCATATAGAAGCACGCATAATACATCCGTTGCATCGCCAAGTTCCAATGCGCAGTAGCAACCATATCTTCTGCCTCCTGTAATGTGGCGTATGCTTTCTCTTTCCGATAAAGCACTACAGCCTTTATGTCTTCTGCATTCATACTCATACCAACTGTATTCCTTCTTCTTTAACGTTATGAAAAAACGGAGTAAAATGATACTTCAACCAATCTTTTACGGTATAAAGCACCGGACTGATGCATTCGTTGACCGACCAGCCCAACTCGACCAAAGGATAAGAAACATTATCGTAATCTTCCGCTTCTACCTTGGGTTTGTCTAACAATATCAAGATATCCCAGTCGGAATCTGCACGGGCATCACCTCTGGCTTGCGAACCATACAGAAAAGCGTGTCCGCCTAAAGGAAGCACTGCCTTTAATGTTTCCTGTATCTTCAACAATATTTCCGCCTTACCCGCATTCATCCTCCTATTTCCTTTATATCTACAGCAAAGATAACGGTTTTATTCCATTCCCGCAAGAGCCTGTCCCATTTTCAAGCGGACATTTATCCGCTTGAAAATGGCAATCATTCCGCTACGGTGAAGTTGACCGACTGGTCGTAGCCCGACACACCGTATTTGGCGTTTACGTCGTACACCCGAATGGAAAGGCGGTCGGGAAAGATGCCGTATTTGTTGACCAAGATATCGCGTATTTTCTGGGCACGGTTTCTTGCCAAGTGCTCTCCGGTATTGCCGGTATTGCCTACGATGGCAATCTTGGCGTCTTTGTAACGCATCATGTAGCGGGCTATGCGGAAGAGGTTGACTTGCTGCAGCTCGTCGTTGAACTCGTTTTCATTCGGGTAGAACACGACAGACGGAATCAGCAGGCTGCCCGGAGCCATGCGCTCTTTCACCACTTCGATGGTATCGCCTGGAATGGTGTGTTCGTTGCGGACCAGTTCGATGGCATTGTTCAGTGCCGCCAAGTCGGACTGACGTACCAAGCGGATGACACGATATCCCTGCTTGCCGAGGCGGTAGCTCAAACCGACGCTGGCATGGAAGATGCCCGAAAACTGATTGCCTTTCCCTATCTCGCCGGTAAAATTGGCATCGGTTATGGTGCCGCCTACGCTCAGGTGCGCGCCCCAACGACGGCTGATATTGTAATTGCCTACCACACCTATGCGGAGCCCTACCTTGGTATTGTCGTCCATACCGTGATATTTGGCTACACGGAGCAAGCCGACCCCCACATAGCCTTGGGCGGTCCAGCGGCGATCCAATCGTTTGGCGGAATGGAACACGTTGTAAAGGTCGAACAAGAAATCGGCATTCAGCTCGTAATACTTCATGTCTTGCTTGTAACCGTTGCGGGTGTCTACCCCTTGGGCTTTCCAGTATTCTTCTACCGGGTCGTATCCTTCTACCCAGTCATCGTTCACATTATAAATGCCGGTAGCCCCGCTGCTCCAACCCCGCAGGCTGTTCCCGCCAAAGTTCAGGCGCACGGCGAAATCGGGATGGAACCATTTGCCTACCGTAACACTGAAGCCCGGACGCATACGTTTGCCGAAAGAAAGACCCGAATCGTCCGACCCCATCAGCATGCGTCCCGCAAAGTCGGCTTCGATAAAGAAGTTGTCGACGAAGGAGGAGGTGTAACGGGTTTTATAGTCGACTTCAACCGTGTCTAACTTGATGGTCTTTGACACTTCCGTGCGTATGTTTTCATCTTGGGCATACGATGCCGACAGTCCGCACCAAACCGCCAGCAGGATAAGTATTGCTATTCTTTTCATAATCGGGTTATTACTTGTTTGCATCGTTTTCTATCACTCTCATCACCACTACACGGTTCCAACGGTAGTCTTCGTTATACACACGTTCCTTATCACCGCGGGCATCCATCACCAAACGCGAAGGGTCGATGCCACATTCGTCTACCAAATAATCGCGCACGGCATTCACCCTCCGCTCGCTCAGCTTTTGGTTGTATTCCGGATAAGCGGTTTCACGGTCGGCGTATCCCACCATTTCCAGCTTGGTGCCGGGATGGCGTTTCAGGTAACGCGCAATGCGGTCGATGTTCAACTTCTGGTCGTCTTCGATGTTATACTGGTCGATAAAGAAACGCACGGCAAAAGAAGTCACGACATCTTCATCGACGTATTTTGTCACTTCGACTACCTTAGGCGGAAGCATGTAGCGGACAGACTCGTAAGTAATAGGTTGCACTTTGGCGTAACGTGCAAACTTGCGTCCGCCGAATTTATAGGAAACGCCGAGCGAAAGCCCTCCGTAACCTTCCAACGTGCGGTTACGGACGCCCGGAAGCCCGCCCACCTGACTGTCGAAGCTTTCATCTACAATCATTCCTTGGAATCCGGCAAGGATATCCCAGTTTTCGTTCAGGTTGACATTGAGGTGAACGCTTCCATCCTGAATACCAAAGACAGTTTATCTGCAAATTAATACGGATGCTGTCATGGTGCCACATCAACGGGAATAAGATAAGAAGCCTGAACATGATTGTTGTTACACATTCTCCATTTGTACTAAGTGATGTTCCTTCGTGTCATGTGTTATATTTAGCTAATGGGTATCCAGAACGCAATGATAATGAAACATTTGCCGCTAATATACATGAATTACTACATAATCAATTTTTTATAAAGGATTACGTAGGAGATGTTGGTCGTAAAGCCATTTCAGATTTGGTGGAAGATTACAATAAGGTTGTAAATAAAGAGGATGCAGATATTCAAGCAAAGGATTTATTGAATTATCCTTTGGAGTATTACAGATACATTGCCAATCATGTGGCTGAACAATATATGCGCAAGAATTTGCTTGAAATGGTGGATGATATGAGCCAACGTATTCATCCGCAAGATAGATTGTTCCAATTAGAACGACAAGAGAAGTTGTTGAGGGAGCAGCTTTCTGATATAGAACGGCAGAAGGAACAGTTAAGAAGAAGATAATTATGAGAAAGATTTCATACCCTAAAGATATTGACCGACTGAAATGGGAATATTACGATGTATTCTCAGGGCAGATAAATGCCTTACAAGAAAAATGGAAGGAATTAAGGCATGAACTAATGGCATTATGTGCTGGTACGGCTTATCAAGCTGACGCGGACACAATCTTCCCTGCTGATATAACAACCATCCTAATAGCAGATTATTCTCAACTTGTGGATATTTATATTGCATATCGTGAATTAGTAAATCAGAATAAGATAAATAATGATTTGCACGAAAAAATAAAGCCGTGTTTCAACTATAAAGGGTATAATGCGTGGTTTAAAGACTTCCAACCGGACATTTCCAATTTTTTCATGAAACATGCGGAAGAACTGGATTTGCATGTATGCCACTATTGCGAGTTAAGCTATATTAATGTGTATGGATTTCATTCCGTTTACTACGATTTCGCAGCCTTTCTTTACAATGCATCCGATAAAGAATTAATGAAATATATTCGGAGGACGGACGGACGGCCTTATGATGGTAGGTTTTATAAAAAAATCATTAGTTTACGAACTAATCCACAAACAACGCATGAAAATATTGTTGAAAAATTTGATGGTTTAGATAAGCGCATAGGTAAAGATGGGGAAAAAAGCGAAAGCATTATCAATAAGCTAAAGAACCATTTTGATTTGGATCATTTCCTGCCAAAAAGCAAATGTCCCTTGGTCGCCTTATCACTTATGAACTTTGTACCAAGCTGCTCTATCTGTAATGAGAAACTAAAGAAAGACGATGAAATAGGAAGATTAGACAGGGATGCTTTACTGAAATTAAGTCCGACAAGCAATGATTATAACTTTGATGGCGAAGTTGAAATAAGAGTCATCTGTAATAACGGGCCTAATGGATTAATGGCGCAGAATCATCCAGATGATTATACAGTCAAGTTTTGCACAAATGATAATGACTATCAAGAAGGGATTATTGATGAATTTCATTTGGACGAAAGGTACAATTACCATAAATGTGAAGCATTAAGATTGCAAGATTTAATGCTGAACTATCCAAAAGAAAAAATCCAAGCAATGAGCTTTGTCCTTAAAGGTTATCGTACAGAGGCTGAAATAAGTGAAGACCTATTCGGTGAACATTTTTCAAAAGAACATCATAGATGTTTTGACAAGTTGCGAAGAGATGTATTATCTTCCAAGAATGATCATAAATATAGTTAGTAATATTATTCTACTGATATATTGTTATATATGTGGATTTAGAGATATTATTAATCAAAAAATTGCTTTTACTGCTGATTATGAAATAAGCTTTGTTAACCACAATCTTGCTGTAAAAATGATGTTTCTGTCGGGCAAGACCTACAAACCGACGATGAATGAATATGATTACGAGCAGTTCTTGAAAGGGAACGGGAAGTAAGTTCAGCCGGTCACCAAGTGCGATAAGGCTTCTTCTCGGGTTTCCTTGATCAATTGGAGTACAATGGTAGGGTCAATGTGCTTTTTACCGTACTTGACAGTGACATGTAAGTGAGATGCTGTACTGCGGCCAGTATTGCCACTGATGGCCACAACTTCTCCGGGTAAGACTTTAGCACCTTTTTTTACCAAGGCCTTTGACAGATGGCAATAACTGATGGTGTAGTTATCGTGACGGATGGTGACATACTTTCCCGAACGCTTGTCGGATGATACCTTAACGACCTCTCCCGGCATCATGGCATAGACCTCCTCATTCCTTGCTCGCAAGTCAAGACCGTTGTGGTTGTTCCGTTTGCCTGTGAAAGGGTCTTTACGCTGTCCGTAAGGTGAAGTGACTATGATTTCTTTCAAAGGATAAGAAACACTCATATAACAGCTTATCCATTGGCTGCGCATTTCATCTGAATGTTTCCCTGCCATCGATGGTTGGGAAACAGGATTATCAGCCTCTCCAGCCTTGGGGAGGTTTTTTGTTTCTGTTTGCCCTTCAACTTCATCCACTTTATACAACGGTTTGCTGTAAGCAATAGTGTGGAACTGCGCTTGTACGGAAAGGAAACAAGAAGACAGGGTGAATAGTAGCCATAACTTTTTCATGGCACAAAAGTAATATGTGGCTTGCGCAAAAGCGAAAAGACGATAATGGGAATGGCTATATTATAAGATTTTATAGGGAATCAGACCTGTCAATCAGACTTCGCAACGATTATACAACGGATGCCTGAAAAAATGGAGAAATCTCTCTTAACTTGGAAGTTACACCGTAAAAAACATTATATTTGCAAATTGTAAGAAGTAATTGCATCACCAAAGTGAGGTCGTATCAATCAAGCAACCGATGACAATGCAGTTGCAACATAACAAGAATCGTATGACAGACATCAGAAGAGAATTATATACCTTGGTTCAAAAAGGTGAATCGGCCGAAGTCGAGTTCAAATCCGCTCGTGGCGGCTTTCCCGGCAGCTTTTGGGAAAGTTACTCGGCATTTGCCAATACCAATGGAGGCACAATCATATTGGGGGTACAGGAAAAGGAAGGGAAATTCTTGTTCGATGGTCTTTCCGAAGAAACGGCACTCAAATACAAGAAGAACTTTTGGGACAACGCCCATAACCGTGGAAAGGTAAGCGTTTGCCTGCCCCACGAACAGGATGTGGAAGTCAAGGAAATGGATGGAGCGTACCTGCTCGTTTGCCACATTCCCCGGGCTGAATACAATATGCGCCCTGTGTACCTCACGACCAACCCCATTGGCAATACCTATCGCAGGAATCATGAGGGCGATTACCAGTGTACAGACGCGGAAGTGAGACGAATGTTTGCCGATGCGGAACATGAGAGCCATCCGCAAGATGCCATCATACGAAAAGGATTCACCCTTGAAAATGCCATCGACCTGCCGTCACTGCACCAATACCGCCAGTTATTCGTCAGCCTGCACCCCACCCATCCTTGGGCAAAACTTACGGACGACCTGCAATTCATGGAGAAGATTGGTGCTTATTCCCACAACATAGCGACGGACGAAAGCGGCATCACCCGTGCCGGGCTTTTGATGTTCGGCCAATCCGACATGATAACAAACCCAGCCGGAGAACCTTATTACTTTGTGGATTACCAAGAGCGGTTGTACACCGATGATGCCAGGGTACGCTGGACCGACCGCATCTATCCAGATGGCACATGGGAGGCCAACCTGTTCCAATTCTATATACGAGTGTACAATAAACTCATCCAAGCCCTGCCCAAGCCATTCAAGTTGATAGGCGATGAAAGGCAAGAGGAAACAGCCGCTCATGATGCCGTGCGCGAGGCATTGATAAACTGCATAGTCCATCAAGACCTGAATGCAACAGGCAACATTGTAATACGCAGAACGGAAACGGAACTAACTTTCTCCAACCCCGGCATGATGTTAGTGTCGAAGCAACAATACTTTAAAGGAGGAAGAAGCATCTGCCGTAATCCGACTTTGCAAAAAATGTTCATGTTGTTGGGCAAGGCAGAAAAAGCCGGAAGCGGTGTGGACAAGATATTGGCCGGATGGAAAGAATTAGGTTGGGATGAGCCTAAGTTGACCGAAGAAGTGCAGCCCGATTATGTGGTGTTGACATTACCAATCGGTAAAACCCCACAAGAAAAGCCCATAAGAAAACCCCATAAGAAAACCCCACAAGAAAACCCCATAAGAAAGTCCGACAAGAAAGAACAGAGGATTCTGCAAATAATAGATTACTGCTCTGAGCCAAGGACTTCTTCCGAGATATTGGCTATGCTTGGTTTAGCAGACAAGAAAAATCTAATGGAGGTTTATATAAACCCCATGATTGCTGATAACCTCTTATCCATGACAGACCCCGACAACCCAACCAGCAGAAATCAAATGTATGTAGCAACCAAGGCTGAAAAGTCCTGATTGCACCTGCAAACATAACGACTTATACCTGAATGGGGCTTCCCGGCATAAACGTGCTTTGGGAAGCCCCATTCTTTGTTTGGAGTATGATTGACAGTATGATTTTCGGCTGCCAACCTAATTAAGCCTAAATCCGGGCAGATTTCTTCTTGCGCTTTCATTTGCCGTCTTGCAGCCGTCTTACATTTGTCCGAGAACAAATAAATTTCGGACGAATGAACAGATACAAATTCCCCGAGGAGGAAGTGCCCTACGGCATCCTCGAACAATTCGGACTGACAAGGGAGATGATAGGCGACCTGCCGGTGAATGTGCTGCAAGCCATCCATTCGGGCCGCCGTTCACCCATTTTGCCCATTCGTGTGGACGATTCGGAAGGCAACACCATTCATGCCCGGACACGCTTCTCGTTGGTGCGGCGTGAGGACGGCACCGCCGATGTGCTGTTTTATCCCGTGCTGGTGGAGAGCCGCTTGGAGCGGTTCAGCGAAGAGCAGAAACAACGCCTTATAGAAGGAAAGGCGATCATTGCACCGATGCAAGGCGACAGTGACAACCCCGTGCAGGCGTTCCACCAGATAGATTCCGGCACGAAGCAAATCCTCTCCGTACCCACACCCGTCATTGGGCGCAACCTGCAAATCATAGCCGACGAGTTCCACCTTTCCCATGCTGAAATCAACTGCCTGCGGGTAGGTGAACCGCTGACCGTGGCCGAGGGCGATGAACTGATGACCATCGGCATCGACCTGAACGAGCCTACGGGCCTGTTGGTGTGCGCGGGTGACAGTGTACAATGGAAGCAGGAAGCGAAACGCGAATGGGACAAGTACAACTTCGGCTGTTTCGGCTGCTGGGTCGCAGACGGCGAGGGCGGTCTCGACTATGTGCACGAGGACGACTACACCGAGGAAATGTGGAACGAGTTGAAGCGGAGCAGCCAGCACAGGATGCAGAACGCCAACACTCCCAAACTATAAGGCATCATGTCAAAAGAAGAATACTACCCGGAAGAAACCCTTGTGGAAAAGGTGCAGAGCGGTGAATATGGTTGGAAAGACTATGTATGGCACCATTCGAGGGAATGGAGGACGGAATACGAAAAGTACTGCCGCCTGCGCGACCTGCCAATGGACGACGACACCGCCTTGCGCTTCCTCGACATGAAGCAGGAGGAGATAGAAACTGCACTCGCCAACGGCGATGCCTGATTATCGTATAACAGCATGAGAATAACCCGAGATGAGCATACGAAAGAATACCACCCCCCGCCCCTTGGAACTGCCGCCGGAGATGCGAGACCTGTTGGCCCGCAACGGCATGAGAGGACATATAGCGGGAAGTAGCGAAGGATTTGTCCTGCTTGTGCAGGGGCATGACTCCCCGTTGCTTTCCTATCCCATTACCGAAAAGCAGTTGCAGGCACTGACCGACTGGGGCACAAACTACGCCAACCGACGGTGCTACAACACCTTCGCCAGCATCGTGGCGGCGGATTTCGACTTGCCCAGAGATTTCGTACACGCACGGAACGCCAACGGACGAGTGGCCATGGGGTTACACGGCTACCGCATCGGTGCGGGCGAATATGGACGGCTTGGACGCCCATTTCCTTTGCGCCACCCCTGGGGAGCCTGCTTCCTCGGCTGGACACCCCGCCAGCAGGACGGCTTCCACCTGCGACGCATCGGCGGTAACCTTTACTATCCCGGCGCACCGATAGTGCCCAACCGGCCTGACGGACGCATGAAACCCGGAGAGTTGCAGAGCGGCGGTTATGGCTTCTACTACAAGGGGCATCCCACCGCTACGGTGGCCGGGCAGGATGTGTTGGAGGAACTGGAAACGGTCATCACACCCTTGCAACCGAGGCCACGTCCTACCGAACCGGCCAAACCTTATCACACACTCATTACCTCACCCGTCTATTTCACCAACGAGAAATGGCAGGAATGCCTGGCAAGCCACGGCATACTTATCGACCCCGAACGCAAGACGCTGACCATACAATCCGCCTCCATTCCCGCAGACCTGCAATATGACTTGAAAGAGGAGGAACTGGCTGCATTGACCCACAATTCCGCGCAGGAAATGCCGGTGGAAAAGCGGCTGGAAATCATCAACGGCATCATCAAAGAGGATTTTTCCGTTCCCATCACGATGGATATGCTGAACAGCGACAAGACGATTGCCATCGAACTGCATCCGGCTGTCATGGAAGACCTGAACCGCCAGCTTGCCCAAGCGGAGCAACTGGAGCAAGGAATGCAGGGATTGCAAGGCGGGCAAGGACAATATGCCAATGAAGGGTTATCCGTAGTGCCCGAAGAAAGGGAACTGCCCAAAGACACGGTGGTGATGGACGGTAACGACCTTGCCTATATCCATCCCGACAAAGGCTGGTACAGGGAAGGGAGGCACGGACGGGAGGTGACGGTGGACGAGATTCGGGTAGAGCCCACCGAGACCGAGGGTAAGTACCGTATGACCGCCGTCATTGACGGAGAGGCCGTGAGCCACGAAATCACCCAGAAGCAATATGACAAGTTCATGGCCATCGATGACTACCACCGCTTGAAACTGTTTTCCAAGATATTCGGGGAAGTGGACATGAAATCGAGGGACAACGTGCCGTTGGGAACGAAAATCGGGGCGGCTTTGTTGGCGGGCGTGGCCGTTATGGGCGAACTGGGCCGTGGCCCACGCCCCGACATCTACTTAGAAAGGCACGGCCCTCCACCCCCACGCTGCTATTTCAAGCCCGGTGTGGACACACCGATGGATGTGGCGGCACGCAACTATGAGGCGGCCGTGAACACGGAACGGATGCAGCATGAGATGCGGCATGGAATGTGATTCAACGAAGAATGAAGAATTAAGAATGAGGAATTGAGAATTGGTCATGGCAGAACTGACTTACGAGGATTACAAGAGGCGACTGAGCATACAGGAATTGCTGGTGGACGCAGGCTATCGGCTGAACCGTCGTGACGGACTGCGTTATCCGTCGTATGTCCGCATTGACAGCGACGGACGCAGGGTGCGCGGCGACAAGTTCATCGTCACCGGCAACGGCTTCTGCTGCTTCCAACCACCCGAACGCAAGAACTACAACGTCATCTCCTTCATCAAGGAACATCCCCACTTCTTTGCCGAATACACTCCGGGGATGTCCACCGACCGATTGGTCAACCTTGTATGCCGCCGTCTGTTGAACGAGCCGCAGGAAATCCGGGAAACAAG
This sequence comes from uncultured Bacteroides sp., assembly GCA_900546355.1. GTDB lineage: Bacteria > Bacteroidota > Bacteroidia > Bacteroidales > Bacteroidaceae > Phocaeicola. The sequence continues at coordinate 31,174 of URCM01000001.1, read as the reverse complement.
GATATTCAACCCCGGCAAGGAGGGCAAACCGTTTGATATCGACGAATACGACCTGCAAGCCTTCCGCATGGACGATTGGGAGAGCCAGAAGAAGTTCTATCCCTATTTCAAGAACCGAGGGATAGACCTCGACACCCAACGTGCCTTTTGCGGCCATTTCTTCCTTGCTTCCAAACACCGGACAGACGGCAAGTCGTTCACCAACCTCGCTTTTCCATTGTCACTGCCCGCATGGCCTGGCCAACAGATTGTCGGCCTGGAAGAACGTAGCCGCCCCAATGCGGAGGGCAAGACCGCCTACAAAGGCATGGCGGCAGGGAGCAACGCCACGGAAGGAATGTGGATAGGCAGGCTTGAGCAGCACCGCAGCGATGTGGGCTATATCACACCGCTGTCGGGAGCAAAGGATGTGTATTGGTTTGAGAGCGCCTTCGATGCGATGGCGTACTACCAAATTGAAAAGAAGGGAACCGTGGCATACGCCGACTTGGGAAACGCCGTGTTTGTTTCCACGGGCGGTACCCCGAGCGTGCGGCAGTTTGCCGGGATGCTGGAGCAGACACCCGATGCCAATCACCACCTCTGTTTCGACCGCGACCGCGCAGGACAGCTTTATGCCGTGAACTTCGCCTTGCAGATGAACGGGAGGGTATTCAACTCGCATACCACCAAGAAAGACACCTTGGTTGTCACAGACTTGACGGGGAAATACGGGCGGCATGAGATGGTTGTCACCACTTTTGACTTTGACGCCGTCTGTAAGGAACTAGGCTTGGAGAAACAGCATATCGATTACCGTCCTCCCAGCGAGGGTTACAAGGACTGGAACGACCAGCTCTTGGACAAACGGATGGACGAGAGCATGGAACAAGAAAATACAGAAGAAAAACAAACCAGATTCAGGCGATGACACAGATTAATTCACAATCCCCATTCATGCTACCCGGCACCCTGCAATTACGACCACGGACGTTGCAGTTTTTTATCGACAACCTGCCGTTGCTGACGCTCGACCTGTGCGGTTACGCTTGTGCCGGGATGGACGGAATGCTGTTCAAGGGATTGTTGCTTTGGTTGTCAGTGGCCATGTCGTTGGTCTTGGCTTACCGTTTTATCTACCTCAAACGCATGATTTACCGCATTACGGACGAACAACTGATATATGAACATGGGGTGATTACCCGGAGCAGCGATTACGTGGAACTATACCGGGTAGTGGATTTCGCCGAGCGGAGCAACCTGCTGCAACAACTTTGCGGGCTGAAAACCGTGAGCGTCCATTCAGGCGACCGCACTACGCCACAGCTTGACATCATCGGCATGGGGATAAATGACGATTTAGTGACTGTCATCCGTGGACGGGTAGAATTGAACAAACGAAGAAAGGGAATCTATGAAATCACGAACCGTTAAGATATGGGCCATCGTATTTGCCTTGTGCGCCGGCATCCGGGTACAAGCGCAATTCGTACAGACCAACCCTTTGGAATGGTTGGCCTTGGCAGAAGGCAACGAGGCTATCAATAGCCAGATACAAGACCAGATTGAAGGCCAGACTAAAACGGCGGTCTTGCAGAACACCATCGCCGCCGAGTTCAACCGCATTCATGAATGGGAACGCAAATACAGCGACTACCTGCAAACGGTGGAAGGTTATGCCTCCTCGCTGAAAGCAGCCACCACCCTGTATGAGGACGGGGTACGCATTTTCATCACTCTTGGCAAACTGCGCAAGGCCATCACCCACAATCCGCAAGGCATTGTCGCCACGATGAGCATGAACAACCTCTACATTGAAACGGCCACTGAACTTGTTTCGGTTTATACGCTACTCAGAAATGCCGTGGCCACGGGCGGGCCGCAGAACATGCTGACAGGTGCAGAACGGAGCGAAACCCTCTGGGCTTTGTCCGATAGGCTGGACGCTTTCAGCAAGAAACTGTACCTGCTGCATCTGAGCATCCGCTACTACACCATGACTGATGTGTGGAACAGCGTCACGGCCGGGATGATAGACCGTAGCAACGGAGAAGTGGCCCATGCTGCCTTAGACAGATGGAGGAGGGCGGCAAAAATCATTCAATGAAGAAAAAATAATGATGAATGAAGCATGGGAGGGATAAAGAAACATATCGTGATAATGGGCTTGCTGCTTGTCTGCTCGTTGCAATTAAAGGCGCAAATCGACCCGACCCTGGCCGGGATGGTGTACCTCTATACCGAAAAGGCGGAAGACCAGTTGAAAGCACAGGAGCGGGCGATGCTGATGCAGACCACCGGGCATATCTGGACACGGGAGGAAGTGGAAGGCACGACGGACATCCAACGGAAGTTCAACGACTACCTCGATTCTTTCCGCGACATCATCAGCTATGCGGCACAGATATATGGCTTCTACCACGAGGTAGGCAAACTGGCAGAAAATATGGGAAGCCTGAACGACCAATTGCGCAGCCATGCAGGGAATGCCATTGCCGTGGCACTCACCCCGAACCGCAACCGCATCTATCAAGAACTGATATTGGGCAGCGTGGAAATCGTGAACGACATCCGGCAAGTATGCCTGAGCGACACCAAGATGACCGAGAAACAACGGATAGAATTGGTGTTCGGCATCCGGCCGAAGCTGAAAGCGATGAACAAAAAACTTCGCCACCTGACTTTGGCGGTGAAATACACCTCGCTGGCCGATGTGTGGGCGACCATCGATGAAGGGGCAAGGCCGCAAAAAGCGGACAAGGCAGAAATCGCCCGTGCCGCTATGAGGCGGTGGAAAAGAAACGGAGATTTATAAACGGATATAGAAACATCAATAAAACAATCACTGGATATGGGAGGATGGTCAAGAATATTGGGTTTCGGCAAGAAACTGGTCAACAACTCCGTCACACGCTCGATGGGCGGCGCGATAGTGCATCCCCAGCGCACCCTTGCCGGATTCGGGCACGCCACCAAGACCGCAGTCGTCGGAGGCGGCATGGGTTACCTTGCGTGGGAGAACATTGTGAACGACAAGCCGGTAGTGCGCACCGTGGCCGACGTGCTGGTCGGTGAAGAGAACGTGGACAAAGGAGTGGAAATGGCCGGGCAAGCCGCCGACCGTGTGGAACAGGCTGTTGACAAGGCAGGTGAAGCCCTGCAAGGCGTAAAGGATGGCGTTTCCACCATGAACCAGACATGGGGAGGTATCGGAACATTCTTAGGCAACATAACTAGTGGGAACGGTTTGGATATGTTCGGCAATTTCTTCTCCAACTTGGGAAAAGGAAACGTGTCGGGCTTGGGAATGCTCGGCTTGGTAGCTTCCGCCTTGTTGGTGTTTGGCCGTTTCGGCTGGTTAGGCAAGATAGGCGGCCTGCTGCTGGGCATGATGCTTATCGGTAACCACTCACGGATTGAGCAGACGCATCCCATAGGGCAAACGCCGCAGGAGGGCCAGGAACGCCAAGGAGGAATGCGAAGATAAAACGGAAAGAAAATTGACAATAACGAGAATATGGACTATATACAAGAAATGAACCTTGTTTCCGCAAGCGGCTACTGTATGCCGTTTGAGGAACGGGACGGCGAAGTGAAGATGCTCTTGGGCTATGGGGAACAGGCCCATCCTAAGAGCGGCGAGACGTTTTTCCACCACGGCGTGGATTTCGGCACGCATCGGTACATACTGGCCGCAGTGGCCGACGGCGTGGTGACGGGAATCGGGAGCACCCCCAGGCAGGGGCTGTTCCAAGTGACCCGGTACGGCAAGTATGAAGTGACTTACGCCCACCTGGCAAGGGCAATGGCTCCGTTCGGGGCAAAGGTAAAGGCAGGGAGCGTGTTGGCCATCAGCGGCGACCTGCTCCACATGGAGGTGCGGTATGACGGAGAAGAAATCAACCCCATCGACTTTCTCACCATGATTTATGGCAATTTGAAGATGATGCAGCAACAAGGACATACCGGTATGCCCGACTTCGACACCCTCGAAATGGAGATACCCACTGACTATGACGATGACCGGGAGGAAATCGAGCAACTGATGCTCCGCTTCTATCCCGACTACCTTACGGACATCGCGGGTGGACAATACAAGGTATCCGGCCATACCGTCCAGTCGCTACGCAATATTTTCTCGCTTTCGGCTATCCGCAACTATTTCTATGAGGTGATACCCTCGTTGGCCAACCCGCTCGGCATCGGCAGCCGCTCCATACCCATCGCCGCCAAGGTACAAAACCTGCTGATAGGCGACTTCCTGGACTACTTGGCGTTCCGTCACGGGGTGTTCCTCTCCACGTTGGACGAAAGCGGTAAAAAAAAAGACTTGACGAAGCGGTAGCCGCCATCGGCGTCACCGACCCGTTGGAAGGACTGGAGATAGACGTGCGCAGTTTCGACATACCCAGACTTGTCACCGTCTATCCCGACCGGGCAGGTTTGCGTTGGTGGACGAAAGCCTGGTTCAACAACAAGGAGGATGGGGAAGCCTCGGTGGAGATCAACCGGCAAACGGCGGTGGGCTTTATCCACGATGAGATAGCCAAGGACACCCTGCTGGAGAAATACTATCCCAAGCAGATGGAAGCCTGCCGCCATGCGATAGAACAGACCAAGGAACAACTGATGAAGCAACTTAACATCATGTAACCTCATGAGCAAGGAAATACAACATAGCGAACGGTTTGCCGAAGTGGAATACTGCCTGCAAAGCTACTTTGACACCCATTTCGTCCCTGTCATGCGTAGCGTGAAGGACTTCCTCGGCAAGAAACAGGCGGAAGAAATTGGCGAATACGCACTCAGCCCGGCGGGGTTGCTTGGCAGCTTTGCCGCCGGTGCCACGGGTATGCCGGACAACACCCTGCAGTATCTGCGCCTGACGGGTGAATGGAACAGCAAGACAGCAGAGGACTATGTGGAGATGTGCCGTGAGCGCATCGCCGGGAACAAGGATTTCACATCCGACCTGGCACTGTTGGCACATGAATGGCGGGAGGCCGTGGTCGCCGAGATTGGCAGGGAGCAGTACGACAAGCTGTCTGCCCGGTTAGGTGGCGACCTTGCATACGCCTACGTGGACTACCGGGTGGAGCAGATGATGGTTGACCGTATGGTCAAAGAGCAGATGCCCAAGTCATCGGTGGAATATGTGCTGCGCAAGGGCATGGAGGGAAGCTTGTTCGGGTTTGCCGATTCGTTGATGCGCTCCCCCTTACAACAGGAGATAGCCGCAAGGGGCGAGGTCGCCTATAACCCTTCCACCGGGGAAAAGTGGGCCGGACGCGGCGTGTCATTGGCTGCCGATGCCGTGGCTACCGGCGGCATCGCATCTTGGGCGGCACTGGCAGGAACGGTGGGCTTGGAAGCCGCTTCCTACGGTGTGGAGTGGTACATCGAGGGCAAGGAGAATGCCGGAAAGAAACCGCCCACCGTAGAAGATTGCATCAGCCGTGCCGTGTTCGGTGCGGAGGATAACGTGTTCACTGGCTTCCGCAAGCAAGGAAACAAAATCCTATCCTACGAGAACGACTATGTGCTGTCAGTCAACAGCCAATTGGCCAAGCCGATGGGCATTCTTACCGAAAGACCGGTATGGGCGGATTGGATGGAGCAGAATACCCTACCGGATTTTCCCAGCCTCCAGTCAATGTTTCCCGAGATATTTGAAGACAAACGCAACGATGAACGCTACAAGAATATGCCCTTGGTTGTGGCACCCGGACATGAGGAAGAATACTTGGCTGAGCAACAAGCCTTGCAAGAAGAACCAAAGGGTATAAACAGCTTGAACCCCCTTTCTACGGACGGGCAAGCATCGACATCAGACAGTCAAGGACCGACATCGGACGAGCCACAAATGCCACAATCGCCCCGACAAACTAGACAACCAGATCAACAGCCCTCTAATGAAAACGGTTGGGATGGACTGCTCAGGACATTCGGATTAGACGGTATCGGCGGTGTGGGCAGGAACCTGGGCTATGTTGTTTCCATGCTTCCCGATGTGCTGATAGGCTTGTTCACCGGTCATACCAAATCATTCGGGGTAAAGGACAGCCTGCTGCCCATTGCCTCCATCTTGCTAGGCATGTTCATCCGCAACCCCTTGTTGAAAATGGTGCTGATAGGCATGGGCGGCTTGAACCTGCTTAACAAGGCCGGACAGGAGGCTCTTGACCGGCAAGAAGAAACACCGGCCAAACAGCTGTATAAGCCCTATCCCGATGAACCGTTGAATGCAAGGCTCGCCCATCCCGTACTGCAAGGAGACAACCTCTTTATGGACATCGACGGTGTGCCGTGCAGCATCCTGTTGCCATACCATGCCGCCGAAGCCTGCCGGGAAGGAGCATTGCCGATAAATACCCTCGCCAATGCCGTGCTAGCCAAGCATGAGGAAACAAGGCAAATGACCCAAGAAAACTACCGCGCATCGGAACAGACCTTGGAAGAAGGCAGGGAAAGGACATTTGGTATCAAGTAAAACTAAACTGAAGATATATGAGCAAGGACAAAAGCCCACAAGAAAAAGCTGCCGTGGAACGGGAGAAGGAACTGCTGTCTGGCGCATTGAATGGCGCGGCAATCAGCGGCGGCTATTGGTTGAACGCTTCGGGCAGGACGGCTCCAAGGTTTTACCCGAAAGGTCCGGAAGTCAGCCCGTTCAACGCCCTCATACTCGGTATGCACGCCGACCGTGGCGGTTACAAGACCGCCCGCTATTTCTCGTTCAACGAAGCTAAGAAACATGGCGAGGCGGTGCTGCAAGGCGAGAAAGGAGTGCCGTTCCATTGGTACAAATGGGAGAAGTACGTCAACCGCAATGACCCGAGCGACACGATGTCGAGGGAAGACTACCTCCAGTTGGACAAGGAAGAGCGGAAACAATACAAAGGGGTGCGCAACCGGGAGATACGCATCCTGTTCAACGTGGACCAGACCACGCTGTCCGATTCCATTCCCGAAACCTACCGTGCCCTATTGGAGAACCACGGCGGCATCAACGACCGGGGCAATCTTAAAGCGGAAGAACGGCAGTTGCGGAATGCCGTCAACCATTTCGTGGCGCAAATCAAGGAAAACCTCGTGCCCATACGCAAGGACGGTACCGGCACACCCCGTTACGACACCGCCAAGGATGCCGTCTATATGCCAGACCAAAAACATTTTTCTTCTTACCCCGACTATGTGCAGGAATTGGTGCGCCAAGTGGCAAGCGCCACCGGCCACCGGCAACGCCTTGCCCGTGAAGGCATGGTGATGCAGGGTGGGAAAGCACCATCGGAAGATGCCGTGAAATATGAACGGCTGGTGGCCGAACTCGCTGCCGGAGTGAAGATGATGGATTTCGGCCTGCCGGCCAAGATGTCAGCGGAGAACCTGCCTTTGGTGGAATACTGGACACAGGAACTGCAAGAGAACCCCACCCTGTTGGAAGCCATCGAAACGGACGTGAACAATGCCGTGGAGGTGATGCGCAAGGCAGAGCGTGGAGAGAAGATAGAATACGCGACCCTGCTTGACCACAAGCGCACCACCGAATTGCGCGAGAAACAGAAGCCGCAAGTGGATTCAAGGGAGAGCGCCATCCTGATTGACATCATCCGCAAGGGAGGCATGGGTGTGGACAGCCGGAATTTCGCCTCTCCCGCCGAGAAACAGGCGTTCCTGGAAAAGTTCAATCTGGGCTTCTATGACAAGAAAGTGGAGGAAGCGTTGTTAAAGGTGTATGATGAAGACCCTGAAGTGATGGAAATCGCCTTTACCGAAGCCGTCCATTACGGCACACAGATGGCGGAGTCCTGCAAGGAATATATGCCCGCCGAGTGGAATACCAAGGGCAGCTATACGGTGTCGGACAGCTTGAAGGGGATACCCGACCGCTCCACCAAGGAGATGGTCATCGTGCGCGACAAGCAGACGGGCATCGTGGATGTCGTGCTGCCGGCCGGAGCGTTGGAGGGCGGTCATGTGGCCTTTCCCGATGGCGACAAACGCCCATACTGCTTGACACCGGACGAGGTGATGAACGCCCAAGAGCGGTCTGAACGCGGGGCAAAGGCGGTGACGAACAACCTGCCCGGCTTCTCCAAAACACGTATCGAGAGTGCCTTGCGGGCGCAAGGGGCTACATTCGTCCGCTTCTTCAACAAGGATGGCTTGCTGGGCTTCCGTCCCGATGACAGTTATTTTGAGGGCAAGGAGGTGACCACGGCCAAATTGGAGGGCAAGGAACTGCAGACACTCTCGTACATCGACGTGTCGGAAGCGGTAGAAAACGCAACCTCCGTACAGTTCGACCGCATACAGATGTTGCGTGACAATGACGGACGCTGGGCGTTGTACCTCAAACCGCAGGGAGAAACGTCATTCAGCGTCTATCCCGACAAAGAGGATGTCAACCGTTTCTTTACCACCATCAAACAAGGTCAACAAGAAGCATCTGCCGAAGTCCGCCACGACTTGGCTAACAAATACTACGCCCTGGCACAGAACAGGCCGGAACTGAAAGTGGACTTGTTTGCTGGTCCCGCCGAGAATGCCGACCTGTCCAAAATCAAGCGGGTGAATATCTTCCGCACCAAGGACGAGCGCATTCTCTGCGCCCCGGTCATCGACGGCATAGAGAAAGTGCAGCCGAGGCTGGTGACACCCCAGCAGTGGCAACGAATGTGGGCGGCGGAGGATATGGCCGAATATAAGACCTGTCTGGCAGCCAAGCTCTTTGCCGATGTGTTGCAACAGGCAAACGCACAGGCCCAATCACAAGAATCCCATCAAGGGGAACAAACCCGCATAGCATTTGATGCCAACGCCAAGGGACAACCATTTACCCCGGCCATGCAGGAACAGTACGACCAACTTAAAGGCAAGCACCCCGATGCCGTGCTGCTGTTCCGGACCGGCGACAACTATGTGGCCTACAAGGAAGACGCACAGACCACCTCACGGATATTAGGACTTGATGTAGTACATGGAGATAAAGCAGACATCGTTTCCTTCCCCTTCGGGGATTTGGACACCCATCTTCCCAAACTTATCCGATCTGGACAACGGGTAGCCATCTGTGACCAGTTGGAGAACCCCGAGCAGACAATAAGCAAGGAGAATGAGGTACGTATGGGTCGTGGACGATAATAACAGGTATTGATAATCATAAGATTTGGATATGGGCAAAAGCAAGAACGAAACATACGCGGAGCGATACGCAGCATATGCGATGGAGCAGATGCGTCGGTATGGGATTCCGGCCTCCGTGACACTGGCACAGGGCATTTTGGAAAGCAGCAACGGCGAAAGCACCTTGGCAAAGAAAGAGAACAACCATTTCGGCATCAAGGCCACGCAAGGCTGGTTGGACGGTGGCGGCAGGTATGGCTTGTATACAGATGACAAACCCAATGAGAAGTTTTGCAGCTATGACAGCGTGGCCGATTCCTACGAACACCATTCACGCTTCCTTTCGGAGAACCAGCGGTACGCCGGTTGTTTCGACCTGCAAGCTGATGACTACCAAGGCTGGGCGAAAGGACTGGAACAGGCGGGATATGCCACGGGAGGCAACTACGCTGCCTCGCTCATCGGTATCATCGAGCGGAACGGGCTTGACAAGTACGACCGCATGGTGATGGAAGAGATGAAAGCGCAAGGCCGGACACCGGGTGAGGATAGGGACAGCCACCTTGCCGGAGAGAACAAGGATTATGCCTTTCCGTTGGAACGGGCAGAGTTTCTGTTGGTGGCTGTGCCGTTTGGCGAACAGCGCAGCATCACTCTTCCAACGGACAATGAAGCCATATTGGCCACGGAAGACAATGGCAAGGTCGTGGCAGTGGATGCCGGCAAATCATTGACCGTGGAGTATGCACGGGCAGATGGAACCACTTATCAGGTCAGCTACCAAGGCCTGACGAACACCCATGCCAAAGTGGGCGATACGGTAAACGCCGGGCAGCAAGTGGGCGTGTCAAGTGACAACCTCCAATTCGGTGTGGCGCAACTCTCCACCGACGGTACAAGGCGTGACATCGACCCTGCGGCATACTTGGCTGAGATTGCCCAAAAGGGGAAGATTAACCTGCAACTGCTGCACGATGGCAAGGATTTATTGGCAAAATACAAAGCCACAGACGGCACGGCTATCGACGCAGGCCTGTCGCCGGATGAGTGGATGAAGAAAATACTTTCATCGGAGGACAGCAACGAGCACCTCGGTTACGGTACTGACCCCATTGTGGAAATGGCCATTACTATGTTCACCTCGCTTATGGCTCTCGCCATGCAGATTGACAACAAGGAGGAACAGATGAGGATGGCTACCGAAGCGGCCTTGAGCAAACGCATCGACCTCTCGGCATTGCTGCCCGCCTGCAAGGAGTGCGTGTTGGAGGTGCAGGACAACGGCCGCCCCATCTTGCATATCGACAGTGGCGACGGCAGTTTCTCGCATGAACTGACCGCATCGGAGATGAACCGCCTTTCCCTTGTCCTTTCCGATACGGGTACCACGGCAGAACAGAAACGCAGCCAAGTGGCGGCAATTGTGGGCGGCATCGCCCTTTCCGGGCAAGTGGCTCGGAACTATGAGCAGGGAATGGAACAACGTAACGGACAAGGCGAGAACCTGCAAATGAGATAATAGACAAAATATCGAATACATCACCAATAAAGGATAACCATATGATTAAATGCAATGTAACAATCAACGGCACGGTCAGCCGGGCGGCGACGGTGCGGACCAATAGCGAGGGACAAACATTCATCTGCTTTGGTGTCAAGACCACCATTCCCGCCAAGTCGGGAGCGGGCAAGCAAGTGGAAATCTCCGTGTCAATGGATGGAGGTGAATCGGACACCAACCCATATGCTGTGGGTACAAAGGTAGAAATGCGAGGCACGCTCACTTTTCGCAAGCGCAGCGACAACCTATACTTGAATTTCCATGCCGATGCAGTGGATTTTACCCCTGCATCCGACAAGGACAACATAGAGGGCGACATTGAATTTCGCGGCACCATCGGCAAGCAGGTGGAGGAAAAGACTGATAGAAAAGGCGGCAAGTATCTGGTGTTCTCGGCTTTCAGTACCGAGAAAGATGGCGATGCCTTCGCTTTCACTTGGGTGCGTTTCATCCGTTTCTCAGCTGAGCGGGAGGCATTCCTTGTACCCAAGACAGGTATAACAGCCAAAGGCAAGCTGGAACTGTCAGCCTACCTTGACAAACTCAACATTGCTTGCCGGGTGGAAGAGTTGGCAGAATGGGTAAAAAAGGAACATAACAACCAAACACAAGCGTAGGCATGGCAAAGAGGAATGATTACCATAGGGATGGCCCGTCGGCGGAAGACCGGGCGTTGGAACGATTCACGGAACTGATGATAGAAAAGATTTCCACCTTGAAAAAGGACTGGTCGAAGCCTTGGTTTACAGAAGGCATGATGAAATGGCCAAAGAATCTTTCGGGCAGGGAGTACAACGGGATGAATGCCCTCATGTTGGCATTGGAATGTGAGAAAAGGGGGTACGAGCTTCCTGTATTTTGCACCTTCGATGCCGCGCTTTCACTCAATTACAGCAAGAAGAAGGACGGCTCGCGTCAGCCTTTGGTGGATGAGAACGGGGAAAAGCTGCCGTTGGTATCCGTGCAGAAAGGTGAGAAATCGTTTCCAGTGTTCATCACCACCTTTACCGTAGTGGACAAGGAAACGAAAGAGAAAATCAAATATGACGAGTACAAGCGGCTGTCGGACGAGGAAAAGCAGCGGTACAATGTCTATCCGAAGATGAACGTATATAACGTATTCAATGTAGACCAGACCAATCTCCGCGAGGCTCGTCCCGAACTATACGAGAAGATTCGGTCTGCCAATGCACTGAAACCACCCGTAAAATTGGAAGGTGAGTCATTCTCGTTCGCCCCATTGGACGAAATGGTGGATAAAGGGCTATGGGTATGCCCCATTCGCCCCATGCACCAAGACCGTGCGTATTACAGTATCAGCAAAGACGAAATTGTTATCCCTGAAAAGTCGCAGTTTGTAGATGGGGAGTCCTATTACGGTACCATGCTGCATGAAATGACTCACAGCTCCGGGCATGAAAGCCGGTTGAACCGTTTGAAACCTGCCGCATTTGGGTCGGAGGAGTATGCAAGGGAAGAATTGGTGGCCGAACTGGGCAGTGCGCTGTTGGCCTCGCGGTATGGCATGGCAAAACAGATAAAAGAGGAATCAGCGGCTTACTTGAAATCGTGGCTGGGCAGCTTGCAGGAATCACCGGAGTTCTTGAAAACGACCTTGTTCGATGTAAAAAGGGCTACCTCGATGATTTCGCAGCAGATTGATGCCGTGCAAGAACGCATCGAAGCCAAGCCGGACATCATGGATGTGGACGGTGACGGCAATACGCAGGAGGTGGCGCATGAGGACAGGGAACTGGTGGGGGCTATAGCGGAAGACTATGTGCCATATCGCCGAGGTAGGTAAAATAGGAATCGTTCTTGCAAACGGATGCTGTATCATGTATCAAAATGTCAGCCGTGGGGTATTTCCAAACGGCTGACCCATTTCCAATTTTTGTAATTTCATTTCAGCAACAGGACAATTCCGTGGGGAAAACTTCTGCCTCCGAACAATCGGAAGCTATTAAAATGATGCTGTCCTCTTCAATTTCTTCAGGAGCAGATATTATCTCATACTCCCCATCCGATAAACCGCCATCCGGGTCATGCCAATAGACTGTGGCACCCTTCTTGATAAAATCATATTTGTCCATAGCCATTATTTACCTGTAATTGTTTCTGAAAATTTGTTATTTTGATGCCGCTCCCAGTTAGCCAATGCCGATGGTTTAGAGGAATTGGCATAGCAGTATTCACAAAGATGGGGGCAGGTGTCATACTCCCCGATGTCCTTGGAAGCCATGCAGCCACACGACAGGCGTTGGCCTGGGTCTTTCTTATGCCGGCTTATGAAATACCGATTTCCCGGCAATGGTATGGCACCGGACGGCAACAAGCCGTCATCAAACAGGCCATGCGAGGTCATTTCTTTAACTTCGACACCCATGTGCTTCATCAACGTCTTGTCCTGCCAAGCCAAGCGGGCGATGAGGTCGGCATCGATGCAACGGTTATGAGCTATGCCATACCGGGCAAGCTCCACCTTTTCACCGCAAGTCGCCAAGGCATAATTCCAACCATTCGTCTTGTTCAACTCGGAAAGGCGTTCTGCAAATTCAACCATCTGCCCTTCCGTCCATTCCCTGTAACATATCCCGCTCTTGTCTAAATTGGATTTTACCTTTCTATAGTTAACGATGTCGGCATAGCTGAACACCATTTTTTCGGTATATCCCTTGAGTTGGTCACCTATGCGTTCCACCTTATCAAGCAAGCCGTCCAAGGAGAGGCTTTCCATGAGCAGCATGGGGTCGAAACGCCATATCACGGCTTTCTTGCCTAAACGTGTGGCCAGTTTCTTGAACGTGTCTATGCGCTCCACCAATGGAGGAACACCTGTTTCCAAGCGTTCGAGTTCGTAATCGTTTAATGTGTATTGTATATAACACCCTATGCTCTTTCCTCGCAGAATATCCAAATAAGGCAACAAGGGGTACGGGTTCTTCGACCAAAATATGATAAACCTTGTATTCTTGTAAGATACGTAACTCCGGACTTTGCTGAAAGGGTTTGTCCATACCGAGTAACCTACTTGGAGGCGATGGAAAAACCAGTCGGCATAAAACGCCGGAATGTCGGTGCTGCGGCTTGCGGAAACAATGACCGGGCAACTTGCCACAGCATTGCCGCCATCTTCCAATATAATGTTTCGTTTGTCCATATCGGTGATTTTCTATGCAAAATAAACAAATATAAACCATATTCCTTTTTTATCGCGTAATTATTACGCACGCTAATATGTGGCAACAGATGTATTGACGGCTTGTGCGGTATGGGACACTTGCAAGGCATCCCATGAACCGCACAGTCCGCTTGATTTTAGCCTGTTTAGACCACTCGGTAATGATGCAGGTAACAATATCCCTCGTTGTCGCCAGTATGCCATTGCTCATTGAGGGCTTCCACGTCTGCTTCCGACTGTATATCGCACTTGCTTATTTCAGCTATCCATTGCAGGGCTTCTTCCATACGGTTAAAATACTCCACCATAAATTCTCCATCAGGAACATTCACGTCCGCGATGTAACGCTCTTTGAAATAACGTCCATCGCTATCATTAGTCAGGTATTCCGCCATCATCGGTTCTTCGGAGCGGTAGTAATAGTTCAGTGATGGAAATTTTTGACAGATGAAGTCATATGTTTCGATGCAAGGCCCCCATGCGGTTTCGGTTTCCATACGCAGAATATTCCCTTGACATTCCAAAGAAAACCATGTGCCTCGGCAATAGGTTTCTTTCCAATGGCCACCCAAGGCTTCGACAAGGCATCCCAGCCAGTTTGTACCAAAGCCGTTTTCTACCAATGGAGTTTTGCGCCTTTCCAACCTTTTCATCGTTTGGTAAAGGGTCTTGATTTCTTGTTTGTCACCCTCGAATACAAGGGATGTGTTACACCAATTAGGCATGATTGTAAATGTTTGTTGGTTAGATAATATGTTTGGATGGGGTACAGGGCATTGGGGAAACCCTGTACTTTTTGTTGTGTCACTCGGGCAACATCATCGGCATCAGCAAAGCCAAGTGTTCCGACTGGCCATCGCTCGATACTGGTTCGATGATGGCGGCACGGCAGGCTTCGCTCATGCGGAAGCGTACTTCGGCTGCGTCCATATTCTCCAAAACCATTTTGAGGTTCTCGGCGTGAAAAGCGATACGGATTTCATTCCCTTGGCAAGTGCAAAATACGGTTTCCTCGGCCGAAGTGGCATTGTCAAAGTCATGCCCCGTGAGGAGCAATGCCATGCCCGAAAAAGACAATACAAGCTGGCGGCTCGTCCTTTCCGCGAATATGCCCACACGACGGATGGCAGATAACAAAGCTTGGCGGTCGATGGTCGCTTCCTTGTCGCTGTTGGTGGGAACAATGGCATTATAGTTGGGATATACCCCCTCTATCAACCGTGTGCTAAAGCTGTCCGTGTCGGTTTTGAACACAATGTTCCGCTCGTTGTATGCCACTTCCACGTTGCCCTCCTTCTTCTGTAACAACAACTTGACAATCTTTGCTGCCTTTGCCGACAAGATGAAACGGCAATCTTCCACATTTCCTGCTAAGGGATAGGTGTTGCGCACCAACTTGTGCCCATCGGAGGCGGCACACTCCACCTTTTCACCTGCAAAAGTGTAGCTTATCCCTGTCATTACAGGTCGCTGGGCATCGTATGAAACGGCATAAAGCGATTGGTCAATGGAATTGCATAATGTGGCAGCGTCCATGTCGAAGCGAATGTCACTCTCATCTTGCATCATGGGATATTCATCGCTGCCAAACCCTGCCATGTCGTAATGTCCGTTCAAATAGTGGATGGTCACGCTTTTGTCATTATCATTGATGGTGAAGGTAATCGGCTGTTCGGGCAGATTTCTCACTGCCTCCAACAAGGTGGACGCCGTGATGCACACTTTGCCTGTTCCCTCCTGTCCTGTAATATCCAGCGAGCCGTGCCATACACATTCCAAGTCAGAGGCGGTCACTTCCAGCGGTGTGTCTTCTTTCACCTCCAGCATGAACGTGGAAAGGATGGGCAGTGCCGGTTTGTTGTTCATTACTTTGGCCATTGCAGCCAGTTTGTTCGCCATTGCGGTTGATGATACTGTAAATTTCATAATGATGATGTTTTTATTTCCCTGCTATCGGGCTGCTTGCCCTTGCCTCAGGAAGTTATTTTTCGGTGCAGGATGAGCCGCCCGCCTATGACGCAAACTTTTTGGCAGGAATACGCTTTGGACAAAGGAGAAAGGAAGATTCCTGCCACCGGGATAACCACTACATTCCTGCCTTAGTTCCAAAAGTTTTCGGCATCAACAGCGGACGACTGAAATTCGCACAAGAAAATACGCCCGGCGGCAAGGGCATGGACACGAACGGTAAGAAGTCTGTACAACCGGATGACTGTCAGCATGTAAAAGGAATAACAAAGTAAAATTGTATCTTTGATATTCCCTTGGAAAACACTCCATGCTGCCGTCGATTTTGCTAATTTTGCCGTCTTTTATTCAAGCAACTGAAAACAGATGGAACGATTAGTCATCCTATTATTGCTAATCCTGATACTGGTTACACGGTATGGGAGAAGAAAGCTGGGCGAAGCCTATTGCGCTGCCGCCAAGTATGCGCCTACTTTGGAACTGCGCAGGGATTTCAGCCGCAAGGCGGTGTTGGCGGGCAACCGGGAAGCAAGGAAAATTTTCCCCATCACCGTTGCGAGGTTTGCGGCCGACCATCAGCCGCTGAAAGTGTTCAAGAGGAAGAAAATCCCCTGCGTATTTACGGACTATTACTTCCCGTCATGGTACAATCCATACTTGAGTGAAGCACAAAAACAGTTCTGCCAATCCATTTTGGATTTCAAGGACGGCAAGCATGATGGCATCCGTTTCCTTGTGGCCGGAATAGAGAGATTGAAACCCCAACCAGGTACCATTGTCATGTTCATGCCGTGCAGTACACAGCGCAAATATTGGAGGCGGTTCAAAACGATGGCAGACTATGTACATGACGAATATCCGGAACTTGTGTGCGGCATATCGTATGTCCGTTACACGGGCGACAGGGAGAGTTTGCACCTGCAAAAGGACAGAGGAAATGTTACATTGGAGAAAAATTATTTCTTCAAAGAGGACTTGGCGGGCAAGGAGGTATTAGTGGTGGATGACATCCTTACAACAGGGAATAGCCTGCAAGATTTCAGAAAGGAAGTGGAAGCGGACGGTGGCAAGGTGGTAGGTGCCATTTTTGCCGCCGAGACATTCAAAATGCCCAATGCTTTCTGGTGTTATTTGGAAGCGTTAGGCTGGTCGGAAGATGATGCGGGGAAATATGAATCCAAGCCCGAAGATACCGTTGTGGATTATCCATACCAACGTCGTAAATGGGGTGTCTATGATGAAGAACCGGAAGACATTGATTGGATGCCCGACAGGACGATTATTCATGGGAACAGCATGATAAACTTGTGGTATGGCAAAAGAAAAGGGAAGAATGTAGTGGTAAAAAAGGAAATCTTGCCGTTGGATCCGGAGAGCGATGAACCTTGCAGCGACGACTTGTCTGAATTTGACTTGCGGATATAAGACTGGCCGGCTTTCACAAGCCAGCCAACCCCTAAGAATCCTTGGTTCAAACCAATGAAATAAGTTATTTCAAGCCATTCTTATTATTATGAACAACAAGCACCTAATCTGTCGTGTCCGATGATGGTAACAGCAACCTTACACAAGCATTGCGGTTGGCTTCTACGGGATTGTACTTGTCGATGCCGCCGGCTGAAACCGTTTCTATCCTATCGGCATCCACGCCACGTCTTCGCAACTCTCCGGCCATGTATGCGGCACGCCTTTGCGACAAGCCATTGTTGATGGTGTCGTTTCCGGTAGCACTGTCTGCCGCACCGATGATTTGGATGCGCAACCCGTGCTTCTTGACAATCCGGGCGATACCGTCCAGGTTGACCAACTGCGAATTGTCGGTAAGCCTGTCGGTGTCCAGCACGAAGAAAAAATAAATGGGCGGGCCGATATATCCGCCGTCCACAAGAAAGGATGAAACAATGGAATCATTGCCTTGGAAGGAGCCGCCACTTCTATAAATGGGATCCATGTCGTATGCCATATAAACGGTGTCTTTACTGTGGATAAAAGCGGTATCGCCTTTATGCTTGTCCTTGTTCGCTTGGGCATCGCGCAGCCTTGCACGAAGCGAGTTCAACCCGCTGTAATTATTCTTAGGATAGCCGATTGACAATCCTTTGCCTTCAACTTCATCTTTCATCGAAGAAAACCTGTCCGCATACTTGTCAAGCAGCCCTTCCAACTTCAAAATCTTCTCCAATTCGGCAATGATGCGGGTGATATTACTGCTCTTCTGCCAGAGCCGGTCATTCTCATTGCGCAAGCTGCGGGCATAGCAGGTCAACCGCTCGTTACGCTCGATGTAAGGGGCGGCATCAACCACACGTTTCCAACCTTTCTTGCCGATAGTATAGGAGAATCCGGCGGTCAGGGATAGCAGACGGTCGCCCCACTTGTTACCTGCGCCCATGCCGTCAAAGTCCTTGAAGGTGGTGGCACAGCCAAGTTCAGCCGTGAGGTGCAGGCGGTCGGTCAAGCGGTATCGTCCTTGTACCCCGTAAGAAACGGCAAAGGGATGGCGGCCTAATTTGTCATTGTGCAGGATGCCCAAGCCAACGTAGGGAGCCAAGTCCCAGCGGAAATCCTCTTTGGTACGTGAGAAGCCCGACAACACGTTCCACATCAAGTCGGCATGGAGATGCAGGAAGTCCTTTGATTCAAGTTGTGCGTCCTTGAACTGCAAGCCTTGGAAGGCGATTCGTGTGCCGATGGCCGGTGTGAACCACTTGCCCACGGAAACGGACAATGCTGGCTTTGTTCGGTCAAAGATGTCACCACAACCAAGCGGTGAACCGACGAATGCCGACACGCCGCCGGACACGTTCACGAACCAGTTGCCACGCCAAGGGGAAACTTCCACGGCATTCTCCAAATAGGCCGGCTCCAACGGTTGCAACAATTCCTCCCACTGCGGAAGGATCTCCCATCGGATGGTGTCCGTCATGGGAACATTGTACGCCCTTGCCATGAGTGGCAGGGACAATACAGATAGCAATAAAAATCTCCTTATCATATTTATCTGTGTATTTGTTTTCTGTTTGCAAAAGAAATGATTCGCCGCGTCTGCAAAGAGGCCGAAAGCCTCTTTCAACTCGTGCTTAACAAGAATTTCGGTAGCGGCAATTTATCATACTGTCAATCATACTGTAAGGCATAGGAAATAGGCTATTGAAAATCACTTGCCTTGTCATTTCCGGCGGACGCTTTTGCCACCTTTGGGCTTCATCATCCGGCTTGCTTGCATCAGACAGCGTCTTGCCCACGCCCGGTCATCCTCGTCCTCATTGCGCCCCCAAGGCAGGTCGCTGCCGCCACCTCCGCCGCCGTGGCTTTCTGCAAACGTTGTGGCCAAGTCCACATAGTTTGCAAAGAGGTAGATGGCGCATTTGAAAATATCCTCGCCACGCTCGGCCACGTCTTTCAGCAGCGTACCATCGAACAGGCTTTGGCCTTCACCGTCCAATGCAGGAAGCAATGACTTGAATTCATGCAATATGTCGCCCAACAGTGCATCGGCAAGGCGATAGCGCACCTGATGTTCCAAGTCATAGGTGGCTGCTTTGAGGTCTTGACGGTATTCCAACGCACGTTCCCGTGTTTCTTCCTCTAACTGGCGAAGTTCTGAGAGTTGCTTGTCCGCTATTTCCAATTTGTTGCGCTTGTCGGTGAGGTTGTCAAGCACTTTCTGCAAGTCAAGGTCGAGTTTGCTTATCTTCTTGCGCAGTTCCTCCGAATCGCCACGGCCTGCTTTCAACTCTTCTGCAAGGGCTTCCATCTCGGCAATCATCTGCTTCTTTTTCTCCTCTAAGTTGGCGGTCATCGTACCAAGTCCTTTCACCCGTTTCTCGGCAAAGCGAATGTCGGCAAGCAACTCTCCGAGCAACTTTCTGTTGTTCTCAATCTGTTCCTCCAGGGTCGTGCATTCCTCGCTCAATGCACGGCGGTATTCTTCCGTTGTACGGTGTTTCGCTCCTGTCACGGCTATGCTGTTGCCACGCTTCATTCCCCACTTCTCGTTCACCTTGGCAAACTCGTCGTGGAGTGCGAAGAAACGCTTCTTGGAATCATAAATCTTCCCTCCGAAAACCTTGTTGAACGAGATTTTATTCCGTTCATCCACCGGTATCACGGTGCAGTGCACATGTGGGTTCAGTTCATCGAGGTGTACATAGAAGCCGATGACGTTTTCCTCGCCCCAGTGTTCACACGCAAACCTGTACACATCCATTGCCCAACGCTCTATGTCCTTGTTGCGCCGGATATGCGAGTTGTCAGCCCCGTGCGTGAAGTCCACTCTTTGGTTGCCAAAGGCTATCTCGTGCATTCTTTCCCTTGAGCCGCCAAAGATGATGTTTGCTACGGTGCGGTACTGCGGTTCGCACAATTTTGCGTTCGGGTCGGTTATGCCACGTTCCCGCAGATTGTCCGCCATGCGCCTGGTGATAGTCCTCGACTTATCGACCGGCTGGATAATGCCGCCTTTCACAATCTCGAAATTGAGGTGTTCGCGGTTTCGGTCATAGTTGCCATGCTTCGTTGCCCACTCCCAACCTTTTTCCGTCCAGTTACGCTGGTGTTCGTCGCTTTGGCCTACACTCATGCCCTTTCCGGGTCTTATGTCCAATACCTGTTTGATGTCATTTGCCATAATTCAGTCTGTTTTTTCAGCTTGCTGCCGCCCTGGGCGGTTCCTGCATTTTGCCCGGTTGGGGCAAAGTGCGTATTAGGCTACGCAGGCAGAGCCTGTCTTCGTGGGCAAGCCCTGTCGTCAGGGTCGGAGGTCAAGACCTCCGTCTTTACCCATCCGGCTTGCCGGGATGCTTTGTACGTAGTCCTGTGAAGCACAGCGCAGGGGAAACAAACCATCCTAACTTAGTTTTCCAATTCGCCCGTGGGTTTGGTTCCATCATGCGGTTTAAGCCCGTTGTGGGGCTTTTCTTGCGTTATAAAGGGGAGATAATGCCGTAGAATGGTGTCGGCAGTTTCATTGCCGCTACAAGTGGCTTGTGCTTCCCGCAGGTTTCTTGTCTCGAAGAGCCGCAATCCGGCGAGCGTCAACCGCTGTAGGAAACGCGCAAGGTCTTTGCCACATTCGTCCACGTACAGTCGTTCGAGGGCTTCATTCACCCGTTCATCAGCTGGAATGATGCTTGTGCGTTGGAGGATGGTATGGGCTATCAGTTTGTGCAGGCGTTCGCCTGTGGACGCTTGCCGGCCGGAGCGTTTGTCTGTCGGTTCGGATACAAACAGCTTATCCGTTTCGGTGATGAAGTGTGCAAGCATTTCCACCCATTCTTCAATGGCAAGGTAGCCACACAGCCAACGGTTCAAAAGCAATTCTTCTTCCGATAAAAAGGGTGCTTGTGAGTTCTCCCCGTCCGGCACAACGCAAGTGGCAGTAAGGATGAAATAACCGCTGCGGCCAATGACTTTGACCGCACCCGCTTCCTCCAATGCAGTGAGGAACTTCCTTACCGTGGTGCGGTGCCAGTTCCAATGTTTGGCAAGTCCGCTGACCGTCAACGCCACTTGTCTTTCAGGCAAAGGTTTGGCGATGGCAGGGAACTCTTTCTTGTCCCCGGTGGCTATCTCTATGAGATTGCGGAACGCAGCCATTTTTGAGCATTTGTCGCCAGATTCGGGATTGAGGTATGCAAGCAAACCGTTGTCGATTTGGATGCGGCATTTAGTCGTTTCATTTTCTTTCATGCGTGATTTGTTTTAATCGTTATCCTGTTCAATCAAGTTAGGTCGGATGGAAAGGAAAGTCTTTCTTGTAAGCCAACTTTCCAATGGCCAAGACTTTCTACCGCCATTTGTAATAGTCCGTTACAATGTTGTGCGGGGATTCCAAGTATGCTTTCAGCTTATCGGATGAAGCCGCGCGTACAGTCCGTGAGGGATAGAACACAGTGCCGAATGCGAGTGTGGCCACCGTGATGCCGAGGGGCAGCGTATGAGGAACGAAAAGCAGCGTCATCGCCGCCATTGCCGACCAGAACAGGCGACGTTTCCGTTGAAGGAAGTCGAATACCCGCTCAGTGTTCTTATGGGAATATAGAGCCAGGCAGGCAATGGATGACAAGGCCAGCTCATAGACATTCCCAAAGGCATTCAGGTGGTAGAAGTGGAACACCATGAGCGTGGCGAGCATTCCCAGCGAGTAGCATCTGCGGAAGCTGCGGCTCCACGTCATGCGCAAATAAAACTGGAGCATGGCAGGGCGTTCACTTTTGTATAGAAAAGGAAGCACGGCATACGCCAGAATGAAAAGCATATAAAGGATTGGAATAACCATTGTCTTGTGATTTGGGGGTTACAGTTCAAGTTCCAAGTGGATGAGTTTGTGCGAGGCGAGGCGGATGATGTCCTCCGCGTCCTGCATGGAGAGTGTGCCCAATTGGCAGCGTTCCTTGAAGCCCGGACGCCGCTTGAGCGAGTTCACCGCACGGTCAAGACGGTATTCGGGAATATCCCACACATGCCCTTTGGGATATGCGCCATGTGCTGTCCGTGCCACCAAGGAAAGCACCCTGCAACGGATGGGATGCAGGCCGCCTCCGGAATGCAGCATGAAGTTGCCGGTGCGGTCAGTGTCCAGCACGTCCACCCAAGTACGGCACTCATGGATGGTGGCGGCGAGTTGACGGTACAGGACTTCCTTCATAGGCAGATAAAGTCTTTGAGCAGTTCCTCTTCCTTGACGGCATACAGGAGTTTGCCGCCTTTCGTCACCCTCACAAGCTCTTCTCGGAGTTCGCTCCCCATCACTTCCAATGAATCGTAGAGGGTCACATAGAGCGTATCGCACTCAATGTGGTCGTTGGCTTGTGCGTTCAACTTGTACATGTGGCCGAAGCGGGGGTTGGAGTAAGCGCAGCACCGCTGGCCGAACGGGGTGTCGCCGCTCGGCACATGGTGGTAAAGAAGTACCAGTTCCATCTGATCCTCCAACTCGTCGATAAGTTCCTCGATGGGGTAAACTTTGGGCAGGCGGAAGGTGAGCAAGGCATAATCCTCGTACACCTCCGCCCCTTGGAAAAGACTTTGTGAAACCAACGCCGGCATCTCCAAGGATGCGAGCGTGATGAATCGGTCGATTTGTTCTTTTTGCATATTGTCGTTTGATGATTTGATTCGTATCGGTGTGGCGGGCAACAGGATTATCTGTAGCCCAAAATGAATGTTTCCATCAGGAGCACGGGCAAGCCTTCAACGTCCAAAGGGAAGTCAATGCCTTTCAGTCTGGCCAAAGCCTGGGGTGTCCGTTCTGCCAGTTTCTCCATTGTGCGCAACTGTTCTTCGTCCATGAGTGCGTATGCGAAACTGTCGAATGAAATCCACGGTTGCAAAATCATCCAAAGGTAAGCGGCGGCTTGCCCGTTGTCCGTGAGGCGCAAGCGTGGCAAACCGTCCACACTGGCTTCAGCTTTTTGTAAAAGCCGCCTGTTGTTGCGCATCGCCAACAGGATGACCACCTCGGACTTGCCGAATACAGGCCGCTCCTTGTCGGCAAGACCAATAATGCCGCGCATGACTTCTTCGGTGTTTCGGGTGATGCCGTCCAATGGCGTATTTCCGGGACTGAGCGAAAACAAATGAAGCAGGAACGAGCGGAAAGCCACATCCTCTTGCCGGAGGAAGTCGATGGCCTCTTTCTTTGTTCGCAGGCCTTTGGCAAGGGTGCTTTCCAATAATCCATTATACTTGCGGATGACCTCTTTGCCGCTGCCTTTATAAACTGGGATTGCGTTTGCATTGCGGTAGAACAGATGGACGGAACCGACCAGCCCTTGTGACATGGAGTCCATTTCTACATCGTTCAAGCCATGTATAACGGTAAGATAGTCTGCAAAACTTCTTTTCTGGCTGTTTATCAAGCGTGCCATTTGCAAGGCGATGGAGTCGCCAAGGACGATATGGTTGCCGTTGACATGGGCGTGGCTGCTGTCTGTCGTATCATTTGACATAGCGAATGACACTGCGGCATCCAGCTTTCTCCATTCCTTGACCAGTGAGATGATTTCGTCCGTGCCGGCATTACTCCTGCCTTTGAGCGATTGTAAGAAATCGTTATAAGCGGCCATCGCTTCCTCTGCCGTGGTGAGGGCATCTTTATGGGATGAACGGCATCCCAAGAGCAGTGCCGCCATCAAGAGCAAGCAAATAATGCTTATAGTATGATTTTTTAGAATTGGTAATGAATGGCATTTGCCACCTGAAAAACGCAGCGGTTTCACCTGCCACTTGACCAACCGTCCTTTTGATGCTGTCTGTTCCATTGGAGTAAATTTGATATTGACGGCGCAAAATTATAGCAAGGGATTTACAATGCGCCTATGGGCGCTGCATTGTTATTCATTCTTAGGTAATCATACCTTGAATATGATTTTACTAACTGTTTGCCAGTCTGTTAGTGGATAACAAATGACACAAAAAAGGATTTTGCCGGTCAAAGGATATAAAAGGGTATTCAGCCGTGAAGACAAGCCACAAAGAGCTGTCGGCAAAGGTGACACATTGTGCAAGGTATCTGCTGTACATGGCGACAACTTGGTGTATAAAGGTTAGTAGCTACAAGTGCATGTTTCCTGTGGCATTCACCATCTTTCTCGCATAAAAATCATACTTTTGCAACCGTAACGCTAATCAGGTATATTTAATGGCTACAATAGGCTATTTGCCGTATCTTCCCAAGTATGCGGAGGGAGCGGCTGACAAGAAATGGATGGAGGACTTCGGCTGTGACCGTATTGTGGAGGAAAAGCCCGAAGAAGGGACATACCGCATGGGATGGGACACTCTCTTGGAGAGCATCGGCAAGGGTGATACATTGGTCGTTTCCAAACTCGCGCATGTCATCAAAGGGGCAAGGCAGTTGTCATTCTTTCTGGAGTTTTGCAGGATAAAATCGGTGCGGCTTATTGCCCTGCATGACGGTGTCGATTCGGGCAATGAACTGTTTCCAGAAACCAAGACATCGGACTTGCTGAAAGTGATTGCCCGGTTGCCCGAAGAGGCAAACGCCGTGCGCAAAATGGCCTCCCGTCCGGGGCGATGGACGAAAGGGATAAAGGTGCTTTCGCAAGCCGCTTATGGGCGCGTGGAACGGAATAAACTTGTGGTGAATATGTATAAGAGCGGCTACACCATCGATGATATTTGGAAGGCCAGCGGCTTCCGTAGCCGCAGTTCCATCTTCCGGGTGTTGAAGGATACAGGAGTGGAACTGAAACGCCATTATAAGAAGGCATAAAAAAACAGAGTTATTATAGGGTTTTAGGATGTTGTACAGAGGCAAAGAGAGGCAAAGTTGAGACCTTTAAGTTTTTTATGATTGAAATCGAGAGCTACCTTAAATGTTTTTTGTAACTTTGCAACGCAGAGTATGTATAAGCTAAAAATGGATATTGAATATTGTAATTCTAAAGAAGTTAAATGTTATCGTGACTATGTGCTCCATCCTGATGACAGAGCTGCGTCCAGGGCTTTTTCTAAGTTGTTTGGGGCAAATCTGATGGAGCCAGCCAAGAAATTGCACGACCGTCTGACTTCATTTGTTTCAGCTGGTGCGTATAATGCAGTGTTTGGTACAACAGACAATCGTATTGAAATAAAACAAGGATGCGCAAATAAAGAGCCTTTAGTACTTAAAGTTCGCGTAGGCCGTGGACCAAGAAAGTTCTTTAATCATATAACTGATGAAATTGGAAATTTCTTACTAACTAAAGATTGGGTTGGAGATTTCAATTCTATTGTAAAAATATATGTAATAGCTGTTAATAATCACGATTATAATAAAGTATAATATGGCTGCACTTGAAAAAATACCTGTTCTTAATCCTTTGACTCTGCGGAATACAGTCGGAGGAGAACTTGCTGATATGTTCGAGGCTCGCGGCATAGAGAATTATGAAGAACTTATCGGTGTCAAAAAATTGCGAAGTAGGGAGCGTTTGTCAAACAGAATTTTGATAAAAGCTTCAGAATTGTTGTCTGCACCTGATTTGGTTAGCTATTTAATAGCTTTCCAAAAAAAATATCTTGAGGAAAAGCCTCGGTATATGGCTAATTATGCGCAAGCAAAAAGGAATTATACAAAGCTTAAGAAAGTGTTCCCGTTACTTCGTGGCGAATTTACAGATGGATACGATGTCCTTGATGACATTATGGATTTCTTTGGAGTTTCATCTGAAGAAGAAATTTTTGAGAAATCAGAAATGCAAGCGGCATTATTTCGCAAGCAAAACAATATGGATGTAGATTCCATTAATCTTCATGCATGGCTACGTAGAGGCGAACTTGACTTTTACAATCTCACTCTTCCTGATTACGATGAGAATGGTTTGAAATCGTGGATTGAAACAAGAGAATGGATTAACCATTTAGAGGATGTCGAGTATTTCAAATCATTACCGTCAATTCTTTCTCAGTTCGGTGTTGGTTTGGTTTTTGTACCTTCATTACCCAAAATTGTTTATGGTGCTGTTAGATGGTTTGAAGGGAAACCGCTTATTCAAATTTCTGACCGGGGACACGATTTAGCATCTTGTTGGTTTACTTTATTCCATGAATTTGGTCATGTACTTAAACACAAGAATCAAGAAATATATGAAGGGGGCTTAAATGAGTCAAAAACTCAGAAAGATAAGAAAGAAAGGGAGGCCAATAAGTTTGCCAATGAATATCTTTTCAATGGCGATGAATTGAGAAAAGTCGTTTTTGAACGTAAACGTTTAGGGTTACCAATGACAGCAAGGGCATTGGCACAAGAATTTGATGTACACCCAATTTTTGCCTCATATTGGTTACTAAAAGCACAATATGCTCCAGCATTCCAACAAAGAGTGCCTATTGATTTTGTATCACAATATCAGTAATTTTCTTTACATAATATATTGAGCATCCACATTATCGTTATTTACGACATTGTGGATGCTTATTATTTGTCAAGGAAAAGTGATTAGGCTGTCTGTCTTTGCCGCGCCAAGGCGTTTTGGACGGCATCGTTCAGTTGTGTCAGCCAAATGTGGCTACCGCATGGAAGTTGCTGTTCCTCCAAGACAAAGGGCAGGGAATGGTCTGCCACTTGTACTTTCAACCGTCCTCCCTCAAGGGTAAGCCCTGTTACCGTTCCGCAGCGGGTGCGTCCGTTTTCGTCCGTCCAGCCCATGCGGACATCAATACCCATTGGCACGGATTGGAGCCGGTTCTCTTGTATGGTTTGTCTAAGGGCTTGCAGGGCGTTTCGCTTCATGCCGTCAAGGATAACCCCGATAGATTGGGGTGTGAATGCTCTTGTCATCATAAGATGTCCGTTAAAGATAAACATTCTTTCCTAAGAAACCGTTGGTACTCGGCTTCATCCTTACCCCGCTCAATGGCTTCATCAATGACACGACCAAGCTCGCAAAAATACACTTCCTCGCCGATGCACTCTGTCCCGGCATAGTTTTGCAGATACACCTCGTAATAGTCCATGTCATTGTAAGCAATGATGACATTGCCACGGAACAGACGCCCGTTCACGCTGAATTTGAGGGCAGCCATGCCTTTGTATTCTGTAGCCACAAAGTTCTCGATGCCCCATGAACGAATGACATTCAATGGGCTCATACCCACCAGTTGGTCTTTGATGGTATTCGCCATCTCTAAAACATAATCCTTATCCATATTCAATTCTATTATGATTAGTCAAAGTTTTCTTCTTCGTCAATGATTACGCGGACGTTCCTTTTGCCATAGATGTATTGGAATGCCTGCACTATGATGTCAAACAGCCTGCCGCTTTCCGTGTACCCTATGTCCAACTCCTTCGTCCAATAGTCAAAACTGAAATCTGCCGTTTCGCCCGAATAGCGGTCTGTCGTGTTGTAAACTGTAACGTCCACATAGTCTGTCGTGCCGCTTTGCAGGCTCACCAAATGACCGTAATAACAGAACTCCATGTTGTTGGAGGGGCTGGTGGTAATTTTCTCCACCAGCCTGTTGATGTAGTTGTACCGTTTCCTGTTCATAGCGGCATCATTTCGTCAATTCCTACCGTAAACCCATAGCCGTCCTCCGTGCGGAACTCATACAGCCGTTCCAGGTCGTGCAGCACTTCACCTTTGCAGAAGTTTTCCATTGCTTCCTCAATCTCCTTGTCCATTGCGGCTTTCGCACATTCAAGGGTGGCATACAAGGCATGGCAATCCGACACACAGTCACTTTGTTCAAGCAAGGTATAAACCAAATACACAGCGTTCCTTTCCATATAGTCCATATCGTTTTTAGATGTAAGGGATATAACGTCCGTTCTCTTCCAAGTAAGCCATGATGTCTTTCGCTTCCTCATGCGATGCACGGTTGCGGTCATCATAACGCCTTTTGTCATCGGCCATCACCGCAAGGCACTCTTTCAACAGTTTGTACAGGTTCTGCTGCAAGGTCGGGTGCATCAACGGAATGGAAGCGGCAAAGGCTGTATAGTCAAAGCCGTAGTCGTTCAAAGCATCTTTCACCTGCATGGCAAGGCGGTACTCTTTCATTTCTCTGAGATTTTCAAATTTCTTGTTCATATCCGTAGATGTTTAAGTGAAACTTTTCCCTTTCATCGGCTCCTTTCCCCGAAGCCTGTTTGGGATTTACGGATGCTTGGTCCGGACATCGGTCCTGCTTCACCTGACGCTTTTTCTTGCCGAATACGCTCCGCAGGAGGAAGATTCCGCAAGAAATCCACTTCAAAGCGTGACAGGTCAAGCACGATGCCCGACATTCGCAGCCGGAAACCCAAACGGTGAGGGGCAAGGAGTGAATGCCATGCAGACAGGTATAAAAGGAGTAATGGTTTTAGCTATGATGGGATAAGGAGATTAGGCAAGTATAACAGGGATAGAACCAGGGAATAAAGTGCTATAAGTGGCCAAACGCTATAAATGGAATCGGGCTGGGTAGTCCATGCGAGGAAACCTTGCCCCGACCTCCCCACATGGATTGCCTTTGTCAAAACCATTCGGGATTATCCCTCCTTAGTTCCTCTACCAGTTCTTTGTCGGGCAAGGCAAGGGTATGTTCGTCGGTGAAATAGAAAATCTCATCGTAGATGTCCGATGCTTCCTCGCTGGCAAAGCCCTCGTTGTCGTCCTCAAAACTGCCGGCTGCAAAGCGTCAAGCAGAGCCGTGCTGCCTATAGTCAATAACTCGCCTTGGTTGTCTTTCACCATGCGGCATGGGTACTTCACGCCGCCAAATTTGATTTCTGTAATAATCATACGTTTGTAATGTTAAATGGTTAGTATAAGTTGTTTATATCCAATCCCATGCGTTCCGCCCTGCGGCAAGTGTAGAACGTGCCGCCTTTCGGCTCGCCATTGTAATAGGCGATGATGTGGCTGGCACGGTTCAGCATATAGTCGTTACGCCTGAGAAAACAACCGTCAAAGTAAGTTGCGCTCAGGCATACCACGTTGTCAGCCTTGCCGAGAATGGAACTGTAACGTTTTTTGTCCGCTGGATTGAACTTGCAGGATTGCCCACGGAAAGGGATGACGGCTGTCAGCCGGATGTCGGGATAGTCGGCTTTCATCGCCAACAGCGTTTCAGCCGCAAGCATGTCAAAGCCCACCGCCATGCCGCAAAGGAAGTGGCGGATGCCCGAATGGCAGCAATCCGTGATAGCCCTTTCAAGATTGGTTTTCAACCGCCGCCTGTCGTTGTAGCGGATAAAGCGGTGTCCTGTGAACGCTGCCGCCTTTGTGATGTCTGTCTGTATCATCATCTTACCTTGTAGAATGTTTTTGCCAAGAACAAACCTCCCAATACATTTGCGCCACATGCTTCCAAGTTGTCGGCTGTGGTGGCGTAGGATATGCCTTTGGTGATGATGTCGTCAAAAAGCAACACATCCTTGCCCTTGAAGAAATCAGTGTCATAGTCTGCCATTTGAGCCGTCCGCACCTCGGTTTCATCCTTTCGGTGTTCGTGGACTGCCAGCCTCTCTGCCGACACTTGCATATGGGGATAGCCGTTGATGGCATGGGTGAGTTCGCACACTCTCTCCGAAAAACGCTTGTAGCGCAGTTCGTTCTTCTCTTGCGTGGATGCAGGTACGCAGGTGAATACGATGCTTGTGAGCCGACTGCCGAAAAGCTCTTGCAGGTGTCTGGCGGTCATTAGGGCTACTTGTTCGTATGCCCGTCCGTCCTTGAAGTCCCAAATGGTCTGCCGGTCAGCCTTTTGCTGCTCGCCCACGTTCTTGATGCGCACCGGATAGTATTTCATCAGCCACACCATTACTTTGTTTGCCTGTCCTGTTATGTTCTTATCCATTGTCATTGATTTTGAGGATTTAACTTCTTCCCCTGTCATCGGCTCCTTTACAAGCCTGTATCGGGGTTATTTTTCTGCATCGTCAATAGGCAAAGGACAATCAGGCAAATCCGGTGGTGGAAATACGCTTTCCGTGCAACAGAAAGGAAGATTTCCGCCAATCACCTGTGGTGGCTTGCCGGATTTGCAAGGATTGGACACAGCCTGTTATTTTTGCAGGAAAATAACCCGATGCAGGTGCGGGAAGGGAATAGAATCAGACTGGTATAAGAGGTGGGGCGTTGTATAAAGGCGGGTGTTGCTAAAACTGGACTATAACAGTTTCCGGCTTGGGCGGGTCTGACAATCGCCTGCAAGGCAGACAAGAGAGGACGCTTGTTGGCCGGGGACAGGCATACGAGGTTGTTTCAGCAAGGCTGAAGTTCCCGTGTGCCTGTCCCAGGACAACGTGCGTCCGTCTGCCCTCCATGCGTGGGTCTGCCCAATGGACAGACGTGCGCAAGGACAGGCCACCGCTGATTGTTCCGGGTCGGGAAGCCGGATGACTGGTATAAAAGGAGATAGCGCAAGCCCATATAAAAGGCAGGGAAAGATACAAATGGCGGGAGCCATAGGATAAGGTGGCGACTGCGCACCTATTATATAATAGGAAAGGCAGCTTGTCTGCCCGACGGCTTGGGCTGCAAATAAAGCCTTGCTTGGGCAAATGGAAAATTCCCTGCCTTGTTTCTCAACAAAGCAGGGGAAAAGTGTCAAATATGAAGTCGGTTATGCTGCCGGTACTGTCACAGGCTCGGTTGCCGGTGCAAATTCGGTGGGGCGTTCCGCTTCTTCAAGGGCACGGTTGATGCGCTCCTGCAATTCCTTGCACTCCTGTTTGAGCCGTTTCAGTTCTTCTTCCTTGCCCCAACGCTTAGCCATCACTTGCTGCAAGGTGGGAATTTCTTCTTCCAAATGTTTCAACCGTTCGGTTTGACGTTCCATCAGCTTGGGTATGTTTTCCAAGGTGGTCTGTGGAAACGCCGCAGCCGCCGCAAAACTCGGTGGCAATGAGCCGGACATTCCGC